>JAFASL010000352.1 GCA_019244535.1 Alphaproteobacteria bacterium | reverse complement strand
CGTCGATATAGGCGATCATTGCCGCCTGGCGGGTCGCTTCCGCATTGAGCGCGGCGAGCCCGGACGGATCTGTCAGGCTGTAGGGCGGCGCCATATAAGGCATCCTGGCGAGCGGGTTGTCAGGGCGCAGGTGCTCGACTAGCCGTGAATGCACGACCTGCGTGTTCTCGGCCAATAGCGCTACGACAATCGCAATGCCGACGCTGCTGCCGATATTGCGGGTCAAGCTGAAGATTGCCGTCCCCTGCGTCAGGATGTGCCGCGGCAGGGTCGAGAATGTCACGATGCTCAGCGGCGTAAAAACAAAGCCGAGCCCAAAGCCCTGCAGCAGTCCGGTCGAAATGATCGGGCCCATCCCCATATAGAGCGAAAAGCCGGTCATCTGCCACTGCGCAATCGCAGTCAGTAGGAACCCCGTCAGTATGATCAGGCGAGTATCGACGCGGCCGACCACGCGGCCGATCAGGAACATCGCCGCCATTGTGCCGATGCCGCGCGGCGCCGTCACCAATCCGGTCGTCAATACCGGATAGTTCAGCAGATCCTGCAACATTGTCGGCAGTAGAACCATTGTGCCGAAGAGCGGTATCGCGACGAGAAACATCAGGATTGTGCCGACGACGCAATTGGCGTCCTTGAGAAGTTCGCGGTTGAGGAAAGAGCGGTCGGTCGCCGTTGCGGTGTGGACCACGAACAGGTAAAAGGCGAGGCTGGCAATTGTCGCCTCGATCCAGATCTCGGTCGAGCCGAACCAATCCTTGAGCTCGCCGCGGTCGAGCAGCATCTGCAAAGCGCCGATCGCCAAACTCAAGGTTGCGAAGCCGAAAAAATCGAACGGCTCGCGACGGCCGTGGCGGGTCTCATGAATAAAAATCAGGATGCCGACGGCGGCCAGAACCCCGAACGGCACATTGATGAAGAACACCCAGCGCCAGTTGTACTGGTCGGTGAGCCAGCCGCCGAGCGCGGGCCCGATGATCGGGCCGAGGATGACCCCCATGCCCCACACCGACATCGCCTGAGCGTGCCGGTGCGGCGGGTTGATCTGCAACAGCACCGACTGGGACAATGGCACGAGCGCTGCCCCGCAGACACCCTGCAGCAGCCGGTAGATCACCATCTGCCCCAGGCTGGTCGCGACGCCGCACAACGCGGAAGCCAACGTAAAGCCGGCAACCGAGATAAAGAACACCCATTTGATGCCAAAGCGCCCGGCGAGCCAGCCGGTCAGCGGCGTCATGATCGCCGCCGCGACAATGTAGGACGTCACGACCCAGGCAATCTGGTCCTGCGCTGCGGAAAAGCTGCCCTGCATATGCGGCAGTGCGACATTGGCGATCGTCGTGTCGACCCCCTGCATGAAGGTCGCCAGCATGATCGAAGCTGTGATTGCGCCCCGGTTCGCGACCGGGGCGCGCGTCTCATCGGTCACCGCTCCGCCGCTCGGGTCGTCGGGCCGGTGAGCCAAGCGAAGGCACCTTCGACCCGATCGAGCCAGGGGCGGCGATGACGGGTGTCGACCTCGACGGTCGCGCTGAGCCCGGCATGCAGCGGCGTGTTGTGATCGACATGGTCGAGGGTGAGGCGGACCGGCAAGCGCTGCACGACCTTTACCCAATTGCCGGTCGCGTTCTCGGCGGGCAGCAGCGAGAAGGTCAGGCCGGTGCCGGGGCTGAGGCTTTGCACCTTCGCGTGAAAGACAGCGTCGGGGTAGGTGTCGATCTCGACCGAGGCTTCTTGGCCCGGCCGCATATGGGTAAGCTCGGTCTCCTTGAAATTGGCCTCGACCCAAACGCGGTCGGTCGACATCAGCGAGAACAGCGGCGTCCCGGCGTTGACGTAATCGCCAACCTGTAGCTGGTCGACTTTGGTGACGACCCCATTCTCCGGCGCGCGGATCTCTGTATAAGACAAATTGAGCTCGGCGCGGTCGAGGGCAGCTTGCGCGTGCTGCACCATCGGGTGCTGCTCGAGGGGGAGATCCGGGTCGCCGCCGATGTTGGCGAGGGCAACGGCGACATCCTGCTGCTTTGACGCGAGCAGCTGACGGCCGTTTTCGAAGGCTTGTCTCGCCTGATCGAATTGTTGCTGCGAGGCGGTGCCCGAAGCGAGCAGGCGCTTCTGCCGCTCGAATTCGCGCTCCTGGTACTCCGACGTCGCTTCCGTCGCCTTGGCGTCCGCCCGCTTCTGATGGTAGGTCGCCTTCAGCGCGTGAATCTGATACCGCACTGTCGCGAGTTGCGCCTTTGCCTCCTCGACCGCGATGCGGAACGGCCGCTCATCGAGGCGGAAAAGCGGCTGACCAGCGGTTACCTGCTGATTGTCCTTGACGGCGATTTCGACGACGCGGCCGGAAACATCGGTGCTGACCGCGACCCGCGCCGCTTGAACATAAGCATCGTCGGTCGACACGTAGCGACCGCCGGTCAGGTACCAATAAGCGGCCGCGAGCAGCACGAGGATCGGTCCCGCGAGCATCAACGGGAGCCGCAACCGGTGGCGCAATGGACGACGCCGGCTGAGAACCGCCGGGCGGCCCTCGAGCGGCGCCCGCAAAGTACCGATCGAGGGGTTGTTTTCGGCGGTCGTCAAGGCCGGGCTCCAACGGGCGAGAGCTCGGTCTCGACACCGGGCTTCGGCTCGGCCGCTTCGTCGAGATCGGAAAATTCGGCCGCCAATGGCAGCACCCGCTCCGACAAATTGGCGTGCACCCGCCGCAACAGCTCGGTCAGCTGCTTTCCCTCGTCTCTGGAAAGACCGGCAAAGGATTCAGCGCGAACTTCGTTCGAGAGGTCGAGAATGCGCGCCAGGATCGGTCGCGCCTTGTCGGTCAATACGAGGCGGCGGGCACGCCGGTCGCCCGGCTGTGGCTGCCGCTCGATCCAGCCGTCCTCCTCCATGCGATCGATCTGCCGCACCAGGGTCATCGGCTTGATTTCGAGGAGATCAGCGAGGCCGGCCTGGTTGATCCCCTCGTTGCGCGCGAGGTACCCCAGCACCTTGCACTGCGCGCGCGTCAGTCCGAGGAAAAGCAGCGCGCGCTGATTGAAGCGGCGGCCGAACAAGCGGGCGACGTCGTGAACGAGAAAGCCGAAGCTGCGGTCGAGGTCGATGATCATAACTGCGCCAACAACTAGCCTATGGTGATAATAAGCCTAGATACCAAAAAATCATCGGCAGCGCCGCGGTCGAATTCGCGCGGCTGATAGTCACGAATTCGATGGCTAAGCATGTCACCCTGTGCGCAGCGCCGGGCGCGCGCGGCGAACCAGCAGCAATAGCGGGATCAGCAGAAGCACGATCACCATCATCAACGCGTAATCGTTGACATAGGCCACCATCTCCGCCTGACGGGTTACCTCGGCGTTGAGCGCGGCGATGCCCGACGGCGTAGTCAGGCTAAAAGGCGGCGTCAAGAACGGGGCCTGGGCTAGTGGGTTGTCTGGCCGTAGGTGTTCGACAAGACGCGAATGCACGACCTGAGTGTTCTGGATGAGGAGTGCTTCGAGGCTCGAGATGCCGATGCTGCCGCCAAGGTTGCGCATCAGGCTGCGCATCGCAGTCCCTTGCGTCAGGATGTGCCGCGGCAGGTTCGACAGGGCCAGCGTATTCAACGGCACAAAGGTGCAGCCGAGCCCAAAGCCTTGCAGGATCCCCGACAAGATGACCGGCGCCATCCCCATCTGCAGCGAAAACCCGGTCATCTGCCACAAAGAGAGAACGGTCAGCAGGAATCCAATGAGGATCAGAAGCCGATTATCGACCCGGTTGATCAGCCGTCCGACAAGAAACATCGCAACCATCGTGCCGATGCCGCGCGGCGCAGTGACAAGTCCGGTCGTGAAGACCGGGTAGTTCATTAGCGATTGCAGCATCGTCGGGAGCAATGCCAAGGTGCCGCTGAGGATGCCGCCGACAAAGAACATCAGCACCGTGCCGGTCATGAAATTGGGGCTTTTCAACAGATCGAGATTGATAAAGGACCGATCTTTGGCGGTGGCGGTATGAACGAGGAACAAATAAAAACCGACAGCCGAAACAATCGCCGTGATCCAAATCTCGGTAGAGTTGAACCAGTCTTTGAGCTGACCGCGGTCGAGCATCATCTGCAACGCGCCGACGGCGATGCTCAAGGTGATAAAACCGAAGAAATCGAAGGCTTCGCGGTGGGTGTGACGAGTATCACGGATAAAGACCAGGATACCGAGGCTGGCAATGAGCCCGACTGGTAAGTTTATGTAGAAAATCCAGCGCCAGCTGTAGTCCTCGGTCAGCCAGCCGCCCAGCATCGGGCCAAATATCGGGCCCAGCATGACCCCCATGCCCCAGATTGCGATCGCCTGGCCGTGGCGCTCCGGCGGGTTGATCTGCATCAGCACGGATTGGGACAGCGGAACCAGCCCGGCACCGCAGGCGCCTTGCAGCAGGCGATAAATCACCAGTTGCGTCAGACTGGTCGCGCTGCCGCACAATGCCGAGGCCAACGTAAAGCCGGCCACCGAGAACAGAAAAATGTATTTAATGCCGAGCCGTCCGGCGAGCCAGCCGGTCAGCGGCGTCATGATCGCTACTGCGACGATGTACGAGGTCAATACCCAGGCGACCTGATCCTGCGCCGCCGACAGGCTGCCCTGGATGTGCGGCAGCGCGACATTGGCGATCGTATTGTCGACGCCCTGCATGATCGTTGCGAGCATGATCGACGCCGTGATCATCCCGCGATTTGCAATCGGCCCCCGGCTTTCGCTCCTCACCCGAGGTCACCCATAGACCAAACGATTTATGAAAGTGATGATAAGCCGGGCTGATGAGTTTGTATAGTGCTATTCCAGATCAGGAGGTAGGGGAGGCGGCGACGAAGCGTTGCGCGGTCCCGGTTGGCATGCAAAAGTTCCACCAGGTCGGGTTTAGCCGGATTAGCCCCGCCGGAGGGAGGGACGACATGAATACGAAGACATCTCTGCGATTCCCATCAGGAATTGCTGCCGCCACTGCTGCGCTTCTCGCGGTGGCGCCGACGCCGCTGTCAGCGCAGCAGACCCCGCAGCCCGCGGTCCACATAGCCGAGCATGACTTGGGTGGGGTCGTAACCGGCAAAAACGGGCCCGAGGCCGGGGTCTGGGTCATTGCCGAGACCACTGGGCTGCCGACGCCATTCGCCAAGATCGTCGTAACCGACGACCAGGGACGCTATCTCATTCCCGACCTGCCGCAGGCCAATTACGACGTCTGGGTGCGGGGCTACGGGCTCGTCGACTCGCCGAGGGTCATCGCGACGCCGGGCAAGACCGTCAATCTGCAGGCCATGCCGGCCCCGAATGCCGCGGCCGCCGCGCAATATTACCCGGCGGTCTACTGGTTTTCGCTGCTGAACATCCCGGATGAGGGCCAGTTTTCCGGTCCGCAGCGCGATGAGAACATGCCGGAGAACATCAAAACTCATACCGCTTGGCTCAACATCATCAAGACCACGGGCTGCATCGCTTGCCACGGCATCGGCACCCCCGGCACACGCGCGATCCCCGCCGCGCTCGGCCATTTCGACAACTCCGCGGAAGCCTGGGCGCGCCGCATCCAATCCGGGCAGGCAGAGACCAACATGGTCAATACGATCAACCGCCTGGACCCGCAGCTGGCGTTTCAATACTTCGGCGATTGGACCGATCGGATTGCCAAAGGCGAACTGCCCTTTGCGCAACCCCCGCGGCCGCAGGATGTCGAGCGCAACATCGTGCTGACCTTATGGGACTGGAGCCGCCCCACCGCCTACCTCCACGACCTCACGCCGACAGACCGCCGAAATCCGACCGTCAACGCCAATGGCAAGCTCTATGGCTCGACCGAGGACAGCACCGATTACATCCCGGTGCTCGATCCTGCGCACAACGCGGTCAGCGAAATCAAGCATCCGGTGCGCGACCCGAACACGCCGACCTCGAAAACCGCGGCAATGGAGCCATCGCCTTATTGGGGCGCCGACCCGATCTGGGACAGCGAGACCACGACGCACAACCCGATGATGGACGAGAAGGGCCGCGTCTGGTTCACCGCGAGGGTGCGCGCCCCGGCAAACCCGGATTTCTGCAAGCAGGGGTCGAGCCATCCTTCGGCGCAGGTATTCCCGCTGCAGGAGTCTAGCCGCCATCTGTCGATGTATGATCCGGCAACCGGCAAGTTCACATTGATCAGCACCTGTTTCCCGACGCACCATCTGAACTTCGCGACGGATGCCAACCAGACATTGTGGACCAGCGCCGGCGGACCGCAGGTGCCAGTGGTCGGCTGGCTCGACCGCAAGATGTTCGAGGAGACCGGCGATGAGCAGAAATCCCAGGGCTGGTCGCCCCTCATCCTCGACACCAACGGCAATGGCAAGCGCGACGATTACGTCGAACCCGACCAAGCGGTCGACCCGACCAAG
>JAFASL010000248.1 GCA_019244535.1 Alphaproteobacteria bacterium | reverse complement strand
GTTGCGGTCGACCGCTTGGAAGCAGGTCTGCAGGTCTTCGTCGAGCGACAGGTCGAGGAAGGCGTCCATAATGCTCTTGTGCTGCTCATTGGCGATCTGCTCGATCGTCTTGCCTTCGAGATGGCGGTTCTGCCCCTTCGTCGTCATGAACACCTCGACGAGGTCCCAGCGGCGGTTGAAGGTACCGCGGGCTCGGCCGCGGCGGTCGGTCATTCCGCCCTCTTGCGCCACCGTGCCTTCGACCGCTTCGGCTGACAGCGCCTTGCGGATCTCGGGGTCGCGAAACGCTCGCATCCGCTCACGATAGGGCAGGGCCATGACCCTGTCCCAGGTCGGCATGCCGCGGAAGAAGCCCTCGGGATGCGTGATGTCTTCGTCCTGCGGCACGTTGAGACCGCGCTGCAGATCAAAGATCCCACCGGCCACGGTCGAGAGGCACGAGCCGTAGCAACGCGCGCCGCTCTTAAACCCGTTCTCGAGCCACTTCAGGTGCTCGACCCACTCGTCGGGGTTGCCGATCGGATCCGACATCAGGTTGTAGATCGACGGGCGACCGGTCCGCGCCGCCAATTCGCGGGCGCAAGCGCGGGTCTGCTTGGTGCCGCCAGGAGCGCCGCCGGCGACCTGGAACACGCCGGTGCCGAGTTCGCCAAGCACGCTGGCGAGCTCCCAGCGCTCGGCGTCATCGGGTACCCCTGCCGGGTCGCCACGATCCTTTGGCGCCGTAGAAAAGCCGAGCGCGCCGTCATACATAGCCTCGCGGATCAGCCGCTTCATCGCGGCCATTTCTTCCGGTGTCGCCTGGACCCGCTCGGAGGCGGCCTCGCCCATCACATAACGGCGAATCCCCGAATGCCCGACCAGCGTGCCGACATTGATGCCGCGCTTCTTGCCAAGCGCATTCAGATAGTCGCCTACCGATTCCCAGGTCACGTCGACCCCGGCCTTCAGCACGGGTAGCGGTATCTGTTCGGCGTCGGAAAAGAATTCGAGGTACCACTCGCCGTCGCCCGGCCGCACCGGAGCGATAACCTGACCGCACTGACCGACGATAACAGTAGTGTGGCCGTTATGCACCCACGAGCCGCAATAGGGGTCCCAGACCGCCTGCGGGTCGAAATGGGTGTGGTGATCAATGAACCCCGGGGCGACGACGCGCCCTTCCGCGTCTATCGTCCGTTTGGCGGCTGCACCGTTATATTTTCCAACCCCGGCGATTTTCCCTCCTTGCACCGCCACGTCGGCCTGGAATGCGGGCTCGCCTGAGCCATCCACTACGCGGCCATTCTTGATGAGCAGATCATATGCCATGATGCGTTCTCCACATTGCCCCGCTCCGGATGAGCCAGGGGCCGTCGCGGCGGGCCGTTCGCACCGGGCCAGTGGTCCACCGGCACCTCTTGTGGTGCGAAAAAAGCCTACGCCTCGCCGGGGAGGGCAGCAATAACATCTCGCGACTTGAGAATGCAAAGTCGAATAAAAAGCAAATAATGAAGAGCATGCATTACAGAAATGAATAACGTTCATCAGGGTTACGGGCGAACCGCGCAAGCCTCGGCGCCCCCGGATTACACCGCCGGCAAACGGTCGGAGCGTATCGCCAAAGTACTGGCGCGCGCTGGAGTTTGCTCGCGTCGTGATGCCGAGCGTTGGATTGCCGACGGGCGGGTATCGGTCGACGGCATCATATTGTCGACGCCAGCGGTGACCGTCACCGTAGCGAACGACATTCGCGTCGATGGCAAGCCGTTGCCGGCACCCGAGCGGCCTCGCCTTTGGCGCTTTCATAAGCCACCGGGTCTCGTTACCTCTCATCGCGATGAGAAAGGCCGTCCGACGGTGTTCGATGCATTGCCAAAGGATCTGCCGCGCTTGATTTCGGTTGGGCGGCTCGACCTCAATTCCGAGGGGTTGTTGCTGCTGACCAATGATGGCGAGCTGGCAAGGCGGCTGGAATTGCCGTCGACCGGCTGGCTGCGGCGCTACAAGGTACGGGTTCATGGGGAGATCGAGCCCGAGGGGCTTGCTGCGCTCGAAAGAGGGGTCACAGTCGACGGCATCGCTTATGGTCCGGTCCGTGCCGGCCTGGAGCGCCAACAGGGCAGCAACGCTTGGATCGGCATCGCCTTGCGGGAAGGCAAGAACCGCGAGGTGCGCCGCGTGGTCGAGCATCTTGGGCTTCAGGTCACCCGCCTCATTCGCCTTTCTTTCGGGCCGTTCCAGCTCGGCAATCTGGCGCGCGGCGCAGTCGCCGAGGTGCCGAAGAAGGTGCTCACCGACCAGCTTGGGTCCGCCCGCGCGACCGGCCATGCGGATCGTCGGCGGTAGGCATCGTGGTCGCCGGCTGCTGGCGCCGCCCGGTGCAACGGTAAGGCCGACCAGCGACCGCGCCCGCGAGGCGCTGTTCAACATTCTGTCGCACGGCCGGCCGGCGGCCGAGGGCATCGCAGTCGGCGGGGCGGCGGCGCTCGACGCCTTCGCCGGGACCGGCGCGCTCGGCCTCGAGGCATTGTCCCGCGGTGCCGCCGAGGCAGTTTTCATCGAGCAGGACCGCGAGGCTCTCGCGATCCTCCGCCGGAACATCGCGACGCTCGGCGAAGAGGTCCGCTCGCGGGTGGTGCCCGGGGACGCGACTCGCCCGCCGCACGCACCTTCGGCGTGCGGGTTGGTGTTTCTCGACCCGCCTTACCGCAGCGGCCTGGCCGCTGCCGCCCTCGGCGCGCTCGAGGCCGCCGGTTGGCTGACGCCGGCGGCGCTTGCGGTGGTGGAGCTCGCGGCACGCGAGGAACTGGTGCCGCCGGCTGGGTTTATCCTTCTGGACGAGCGGGTGTACGGGGCCGGACGACTTGCCTTCCTCCGCCGCACGGAAACGATGGGAGATTAACATGGGCGATCAGTCGCGATTTGTTACGCTGCGCGGTGGCGAGCGGGTGCCGGCGCTTGGGCAGGGAACCTGGCATATGGGTGAAGATCGCCGCCGCGCCGCCGATGAGGCATCCGCGCTGCGGCTCGGCATCGAGCTGGGCATGACCTTGATCGACACGGCGGAGATGTACGGCAGCGGCGGTGCGGAGGAGGTCGTCGCGCGGGCTGCCGACGGGGTCCGCGACAAGCTTTTCATCGTGAGCAAGGTCTATCCGCACAACGCGTCAAGAACCAGCGTGATCGCTGCCTGCGAGCGCAGCCTGAAGCGGCTCGCCACCGACCGGATCGATCTTTACCTGCTGCATTGGCGCGGCTCGATCCCGCTGGCCGAAACCCTCGAGGGGTTTCAACGGCTCCGGCGCGACGGCAAGATTCGCTATTACGGCGTCAGCAATTTCGACCGCGGGGATATGGCCGAATGGACCGCGCTCGACGGCGGCGACACGGTCGCGGCCGACCAGGTGCTCTATAATCTCGACCGGCGAGGCCCCGAATGGGATCTCGTACCGTGGTGCCGTGAGCATAGCATCGCGATCATGGCCTACACTCCACTCGGAACGGGCGGCATGCTCCGCAACCCGGCGCTCGCAGAGGTGGCGCGGCGGCATGGCGCGACACCGGCCCAGATAGCGCTCGCTTGGCTGTTGCGCCAGGAGGGCACGATCGTCATCCCCAAAGCATCGCGCCTTGAACATGTTCGCGAAAATCGCGGCGCGCTTGACGCGGCCTTGGCGGCGGAGGACCTGGCCGCAATCGACCGCGCCTTTGCGCCGCCG
>JAFASL010000167.1 GCA_019244535.1 Alphaproteobacteria bacterium | reverse complement strand
GTTTGCGGATTTCGGGCCTCTCCGGCGCGAGCGCCCCGCCGCGGGAATGCCGCTCGGGTCGCGGGACCGCGAGGTAGACCCGCTCCGTCAACGCGAGCCGGTCGACGCCCTGCAATACTAGCTGCAGGTTGAAGCGCAGCTTGAGCTCGACGATGACCGGCGGCTCGTCGCCGCGCCGGGCGACGAGGTCGCAGCCTCTGACCTCGCCCTTGACCTCGTAGCCGCGTCTTTCGAGGAATTGCTTTACGGGCAGGTAGAGCGCTGCCTCCGTGTCGGCGTTATCATCCCGTGGTTTCACGCCGAGCACTACTAATGGAGAGGCTCATGCGTGCACAAGTGCTGACCGCGGCAGGTCTCCCGCTGGCCTCCGCAGAGCTGCGGGCGCCGCGCCCCGGCCCTCAGCAATTGCTGATCGCGGTGCGCGCCTGCGCGGTTTGCCGGACCGACCTGCATGTCGTCGACGGCGAGCTTCCCGACCCGAAATTGCCGCTTGTCCCGGGGCATGAAATCATCGGCACCATTGTCGAAAAGGGGGAATCGGCCGATCGGTTCGCGATCGGCGACCGGGTCGGCGTACCCTGGCTCGGCTGGACCTGCGGGGTCTGCGAATATTGCCGCAGCGGCCGCGAGAATTTATGCGACCGCGCCCGCTTCACCGGGTACCAGATCGACGGCGGCTATGCCGAATTGACCGTCGCCGACGAGCGCTATTGCTTCGCGCTCGACCCGCGCTATGGCGATGTCGAGGCGGCGCCGCTGATGTGCGCCGGCCTGATAGGCTACCGCACTCTGCGCATGGCGGGCGATGCGCGCCTGATCGGGATCTATGGCTTTGGCGCTGCCGCGCACATCGTCGCGCAAGTGGCGCGCCACCAGGGCCGCCGATTTTTCGCCTTCACCCGCCCGGGCGATCTTGCAGCACAGGATTTCGCCCGCTCGCTCGGCGCCGAATGGGCCGGCGGGTCGGATCAGCCCCCGCCCGAGCCGCTCGATGCGGCGCTGATCTTCGCGCCGGTCGGCGCCCTCGTGCCCGCGGCACTTGCAGCGACCAAGAAAGGCGGCACCGTCGTCAGTGGCGGCATCCATATGAGCGACATCCCGTCATTCCCCTACCGCATCCTGTGGGAGGAGCGCATATTGCGCTCGGTCGCCAACCTGACCCGCCGCGACGCAGAGGAGTTTCTCGCGCTGGCGCCCAAAGCCGGCATCCGGACCGAAACGGTCACCTACCCGCTCGCCGGCGCCAACCAGGCGCTCACCGATTTGCGCAATGGCGCACTGCAGGGCGCGGCTGTGCTGATCCCGTGACAAACATCAGCCGCAGGCATGTCTCACTCGGTATTGCGCTGGCGCTCTCTTGCGCGTTTCCGGCGTACGCTCAAACCGCCAGCGGAGGCGCGGCCTGGGGAATCGCATGGAGCAAAATTCCGTCGGTCACCGTCCTTTGGACGGCGGACGACGCCCGTGTGAAACTGGTTCGTGATGCGGTCGAATTCTGGAACCATGTATTCACAGAGCTGGGAACGCCTTTTCGATTGGGCGCAGTAACTTATACCGCAGGAGCACTCCCGGTCGACCAGCTCAAGAGCCTCAGTGAGATCGCCGTGAGCGGGAGCGGTGGAGCGGCGCTGCAGCGAATATTTATCAGGTGCCTGGCGATCTTATCGTGGCGCTGTCCGACGGCAATTTCATCTCTTTCGCCGCTCGTTGGCCGACCAGCCAGAAGGCCTTAGTCGGGATCAAGGATTTCGCTTTTTTCCCACTGACACTCCCTAATGTCGCGCGCAATGTCATTGCGCACGAGCTGGGCCATGCGATCGGACTGCGGCACAACAGCGACCCGGCGGCGCTGATGTGCGGTCGGCCGGCTCCGTGCCGGCCGGATCTCTTCGCGTCTCCCACGGAGAAATACTTCCCACTTACCGCACAGGAGACTGCGACATTGCGCACGATGTATCCCGCCGACTGGCGGCCACATTGACAGGGAAGCGCGCACCGGTGCCCGGGTCAGCTTGTCAGTCGCAATCGCCGGCAGCGGGATCATCCACCTGCTGCAGCAATCCTTCCGCAGCACTATTTATCGAGCCAGACGTCTTCCATGCGATAGCCATTATAGATGCTGTTGACCATCGTCACGAGGCCCTTGACATAGGGCTGCGAGCAGGTGCCGCCGCGCGGATAGAAGATGATCGGCCGGGCGCCCTCCTCGGCCAACCGCCTCTCGATCTCCCATACCAATTGCTTGCGTTTTTCGCGGTCGGGTTCGGCTGATTGCCGGTCTATCAGCTTGTCGACCTCCGGATTGCAATAGCCGGTGTAGTTGCGCACCGCACCGCAGACGAAATTCTCGTAGAATTGCTGATCGGGGTCGTCGACGCCGCTTTCGGTGCCGTTGATCGCGATCGTGTAATCCTTGCGGTAAATCTTGGGGAACCAGTTGGCGGTCTCGACCGGTTCGAGCACCGCGTCGATGTAGATCTCTTTCAGTTGATCGATCAGGATCACGGCCGGGTCGCGGTAAGCCGGGATGTTGCGCGAGGACAAGGTGAGGGAGAGCCTATTGTTGGGCCCGTAGCCGAGCTTTCCCATGATCTCGCGCGCTTTGGCGCGGTTCTTTGCAATGTCGGGGTCGTAACCCGGCAATGTCGCCAGCATCTCCGGCGGCATCCCCCACAATCCTTCGGGCGGCGGCAGCATCGTGGCGCCGATATCTCCCTTGCCCTGCGTCAGGATGTCGATGAAGGCCTTGCGGTCGAGGCTCAGCGCCACCGCTCGCCGCAGGT
>JAFASL010000096.1 GCA_019244535.1 Alphaproteobacteria bacterium | reverse complement strand
GCATGCCGAGGTTAACCGCTCGCCGGTCGTCAAGCAGGGCATTCCCGGGCTTGCTGCGATGGCGGGGGTGATCGGCGACCCGGCGGTGCGCAACCGCGGCACGCTCGGCGGGTCGATCAGCAACAACGATCCGGCGGCGGACTACCCGGCCGCCGTGGTGGGCCTCAACGCCACCGTGCACACGACGAAGCGCGACATTCCGGGCGACAATTTCTTCACGGGCATGTTCGAGACGGCCCTTGAGCCGACCGAGATCGTCACCTCGGTGCGCTTCCCAAAGCCGCAAGCCTCCTGCTACCAGAAATTCCGCAACCCGGCTTCGCGCTACGCGATCGTCGGCGTTTTTGTCGTCCGTACCGCTGGCGGCGTACGCGTCGCGGTAACCGGCGCCGGGCCCGTTGTGTTTCGCGTGCCGGAAATGGAAGCTGCGCTTGCCCGCTCCTTCACCCCGGACGCCGTCAAGGACATCACGATCCCCGACGCCGGGCTCAACTCCGACATTCACGCCAGCGCCGAATACCGCGCCCACCTCGTCGGCGTCATGGCCCGCCGCGCCGTCGCCGGTTGCAGCTGATCACCCGCCTCGATCTCGAGGTGAATGGTAGAAGCGCTGGAAGGCCCAGCAAGCCGCGAGGACGATCAGCGATCCGACGACGGTGGCCACAATATCGCGCAACGAGATCGCCACTTTGTCGAGGGCTGGAAACAGCCGCAGCAGCCGGAACAGCAGACCGCCAACGAGAGCGCCAACCAAGCCCAGCATCAAATTCCGGTAAAAGCCAAAGCCCTTGCGTTCGCGCGTGACGATCAGTCCGGCAAGGCTTCCGCCGAGCAGGCCGATGATTATCCAAACGACGAATTGAGCGATTGAGACCATCGCGACCTCCCGCGGTCTGCGACCGAAGCATTTATCTCCTATTATAGTTTACCTCGGTTGAAGCGAGCGGCGTCGGGGTCTTTGCAGCGCGATTTCTTAGCTGCGGCAGACGGCCAGGGTAGTACCGGTGACGCCGGGCGATTAAATTCGTTCGTCTCATGTGGCCCCACCTTCTCTCTTGGTAAAAGAGGCTTCGTGATCGGAATTGGTTTTGGATGACCCCCCTCCCCTCCTCCGTCGATGAAACGCTCGCGCTGCTCGGCAGCGCCGATTATGTCGCCGATCGCAGCCTCGCAACGGCCGTGCATTTGGCGTTGCACCTGAACCGTCCGCTGTTCCTTGAAGGCGAGGCCGGGGTGGGCAAGACCGAGATCGCCAAGGTGCTGGCGAGCGCCCTGAGGCGCCGGCTCATCCGCCTGCAATGCTATGAAGGTCTCGACGTCGCGTCCGCGGTCTACGAATGGGATTATGCGCGGCAGATGATCGAAATCCGCCTTGCCGAAGCCGCTGAAGAGGATCGCGGCGAGATCGAGAGCACGATCTTCTCCGACCGATTTCTGATCAAGCGTCCGCTTTTGCAGGCGTTGGAACCGGACATGGCGGGATCTCCCGTGCTGCTGATCGACGAGCTGGACCGCACGGACGAGCCGTTCGAGGCCTATCTTCTGGAGCTACTTTCCGACTTTCAGGTGACGATCCCGGAGATCGGCACGGTTCACGCCGAGCATCCGCCGATTGTCATCATCACCTCGAACCGCACGCGCGAGATCCACGACGCGCTGAAGCGCCGGTGCTTTTATTACTGGGTGGACTACCCGACGGCGGCGCGCGAGCTCGAGATCCTCAAGCGTAAGGCGCCGGGCGCCAGCGAGCATCTGTCACGCGAGGTGGTCGGCTTTGTGCAGCGGCTGCGCACCATGGACCTCTTCAAGCTTCCCGGCATCGCCGAGACGATCGACTGGACTGAAGCCCTGATGCAGCTCGATGTGCTCGAGCTGACGCCACACGCGATCAACGACACCCTGGGCGTACTGCTCAAATACCAGGATGACATCGCCCGCCTGCACGGCAGTGAGGCCGCCCGCATCCTCGAGCAAGTCAGGGCCGAGGCCGGGGAAAGCCGAGACTAGATCGTGCCTGCGTCACCCTCACCTGCCTCGCTATGCTCGGCCCCCTCTCCTGCAACGCGGGAGAGGGCGGACTCAGCCGGACAGGGCTGGGTGGGTGAGGGCGGTGGCCGATTGCTCGCCAACCTCATGCATTTCGCGCGCACTTTGCGCGCGGCGGGGCTGCCGGTGGGACCCGGAAAGGTCATCGACGCCGTAGCGGCGGTCTCGACGGTCGGGATTACGAACCGGACAGATTTTTATTGGACTCTGCATGCCGTGTTCGTCAACCGGCCGGACCAGCGGCTGATCTTCGACCAGGCGTTTCACGTTTTCTGGCGCAATCCCGACCTGCTGAAAAAGATGATGGGGCTAGTGCTACCGGAGATGCGGATCGAGGCGGCTCAGGACCAAGGGACGGCGATGGTGCGCCGGCTCGCCGAAGCGCTGCACCCGCAGGCCGGCAAGGAGGGCGAGGCCGAGGAGACCGAGACCGAGATCGATGCCGCGATGAGCTTTTCCGACCGCGAGCAACTGCGCGGCATGGATTTCGAAAAGATGTCGTTGGAGGAACTGGCACGCGCCAAGGCCGCGATCGCCAGATTGCGCCTGCCGATCCAGAACGTTCCGACGCGGCGCTTCGCGCCCGACCGGCACGGCGCGCGCGCCGACCTTCGGGCCACCTTGCGCGCCGCGCTGCGCTCAGGCGGGCTCATCGAGTTGAAGCGGCGCAGCCCGCGCCGGCGCCCGCCACCGCTCGTCGTATTGTGCGATATCTCCGGGTCGATGAGCCGTTACAGCCGGATCTTTCTGCATTTCATGCACTCGGTGACAAACGACCGAGACCGCGTCTACACCTTTGTCTTTGGCACCCGGCTGACGAACATCACCCGATACCTGCGGCACCGCGACGTCGATCTGGCGCTCGAGCGGGTTGCGGACGCGGTCGTCGACTGGTCCGGCGGGACCCGCATCGGGCATGCGCTCGGCGAGTTCAACCGGCTTTGGTCGCGGCGCTTGCTCGGCCAGGGCGCCATCGTGCTGCTGATTACCGACGGCCTCGACCGTGACGCCGGCGCGGGGCTGGCGCATGAAATGGACCGGCTGCACCGCTCCTGCCGAAGGCTGATCTGGCTGAACCCGCTGTTGCGCTATGAGGGGTTCGAGCCAAAATCACTCGGCATGAGAGCGATGATGCCCTATGTCGACGAGTTCCGCCCCGTGCACAATCTCGAAGGCCTCGAAATCCTGATCGAGGTGCTGAGCGCGCCGATCACACGACGCGGGACGGCGGCGGTGCCGTGGCGCACACACCAGGAGAAGGCAGCATGAGCGATACGGCAGAAATTCTTGAGCAAGCGGCGCGTTGGCGTGAAGCCGGTTCGGGCGTGGCGCTGGCAACCGTCGTCACCACTTGGGGCTCATCGCCGCGGCCGGTCGGCGCCAAGCTCGCGGTCAATGATGCCGGTGCGATGGTTGGCTCGGTATCAGGCGGCTGCGTCGAGGGCGCGGTTGTCGAGCAGGCGCTCGAAGCGATCCGCGACGGCAAACGCCGGCTTCTCAATTTTGGCGTCACAAACGACCAGGCATGGGAAGTCGGGCTCGCCTGCGGCGGCAAGATCCAGATTTTTGTCGAGCCGATTGAATGAAAGGCCGCATTCTCGACCGCGTCATCGCCGCAGAGCGTGAACACCGAAGTGTCGTTCTCGCGTCCGACCTTGCGACGGGTCGACAATTGCTGTTCGAAGGCGAGCAACCCGAGGGCGATCTGACGCTCGACGATGCGGCGCTCGAAAGAGTGCGCGAGATCTGGCGGACCGGGCGCAACCGAACCATCGAGACGGCGGCTGGGTCTCTCTTTGTCGAGGTGCTCACCCCGCCGCATCGCTGCTTTATCATCGGTGCGGTGCATATCGCCCAGCCGCTGGCGCGGATATTGGCGATGGCCGATTACGCCGTGACAGTCATCGATCCGCGGGGCGCGTTCGCGACAGCG
>JAFASL010000819.1 GCA_019244535.1 Alphaproteobacteria bacterium | reverse complement strand
CAAATCCTCCGCGTCAGCCCGGGTTTCGCCGACGCACATCGCAACCAACTCCCCGACATATCGGACCTTGCCCGCGGCCAACACTGGTTGCTCGGAAGGCTTGACCCCCGGTAGCCCCGCTACCGCGCGGATTGGCGCGACCCCAGTGAGATCGGCATGCGCGAAAACGCGGTCCTCGCTCCCCGCCGGCTTTTCGATACGTCGAATGACGGCATGCGCGAGCGGGCTGCGCAGGAACGCGATCTCCACTGTTCCGGGCAATCTGATGTCGGCGACGAATTCGCCCCGGCCGCGCAGAAACCGGTCGTCCTCCTTGCGCGGCAGGGAGGCGCCGATACCCGCGCCGGTCGCCGTCACCGCTTAAACAGCGCTTCGGCGCCGCGCCGCTGTCCGAGTTTGGCCGCAATCTCGACCCGAACACGGGCGATTTCAGCTTCCAGTTCGGCAATGTAGGCTTCGAGCTCGGCAATCCCCAGCAATGCCAGATCCTTCGGCTGGGCCGGCTTGCGCCGCGGCTCGAGATCCGACTCCTTCATGGTTTCGCGTTCTCCTTACGTGTTCTCGCCGCTTCCCTGGGGCGGAGGACGCGATTATATAGTGTTTAACTCTGTCGAGCGTGCAACAGTACCGGCCAGACCGGTCAGCACGCGGTTGCAATCGGATCTCATCATGGCCGCTCCGTTAATGCCCAAGGCGACCGCCGTATGGCTGGTCGAAAACACCGCCCTCACCTTTGAGCAGATCGCAGATTTCTGCCAGCTGCATCCCCTCGAGATTCAGGCCATCGCCGACGGCGAAGTGGCAAACCAGATGCAGGGACTCGACCCGGTCGCCAATGGCCAGACCACGGCGGAGGAAATCGAACGCTGCCAGGCTGATCCCGAAGCTCGGCTGAAGCTTTCCCCGCAGGCCCTTCCGCCGCAAGTCTTCAAGCACAAGGGGCCGCGTTATACGCCAATCTCCAAGCGGCAGGACAAGCCGGATGCGATCGCCTTTCTGCTCAAGTCGCATCCCGAGCTGTCGGACACGCAGATCACAAAGCTAATCGGCACGACGAAGCCGACGATTGCCGCGGTGCGCGACCGTACGCATTGGAACAGCCCGAACATCAAAGCGCGGCATCCTGTCGAGCTCGGTCTCTGCACTTTTGCGGAACTCGAGCGGGCGCTGAGCACAGCGCGCGCCAGGCGGCCCGCGCAAGAAGCCGCACTGGACGACGAGGAACCGCAACGGCTGGAGGGCTAGACCTAAGCGCCGTCTTGCTTGCCGTAGCCGGCGCTGGCCAGGGCGGCAGTGATTTCGCCAAGCACCGCCGGATCGTCGATCGTCGCCGGCACCGGGTAATCCTCGCCGTCGGCAATGCGGCGCATCGTGCCCCGCAGGATCTTGCCCGACCGGGTCTTTGGCAGGCCGGCGACGACGAGCGCGGTCTTGAAGCTCGCGACCGGCCCTATGCGCTCGCGCACGAGTTCGATGGCATCGCGCTCAACCTCGCTGGCCGGGCGCTTCACCCCGGCCTTGAGGACGAGAAACCCGAGCGGGATTTGGCCCTTCAGCGCGTCGGCAACGCCGATCACGGCGCATTCCGCGACGTCGGGATGGGCGGCAAGCACTTCCTCGATCTCGCCAGTCGACAGGCGGTGAGCGGCGACATTGATGATGTCGTCGGTCCTCGTCATCACATGGATATACCCGTCGGCATCGATGAACCCGGCATCGGCCGTTTGATAAAACCCCGGGAACGCGGTCATGTAGGATTGGACGAAGCGGTCATCGGCTTGCCACAAGGTCGGCAACGCACCAGGCGGCAGCGGCAACTTGACCGCGATCGCACCGATCTCGCCCGCTGCGAGCTCGCGAGCGGCGCCCGTCTCTTCGGCATCGAGCACGCGCACGTCCCAGCCGGGGACCGCGCGCGTGCACGAGCCGGGCTTCACCGGCAGCCGCTCGATGCCAAGGCAATTGGCGCCGATCGGCCAGCCTGTCTCAGTCTGCCACCAATGATCGATGACCGGCACCCGGAGATGCTCCTCCGCCCAGGCGATCGTGGGTGGGTCGGCGCGCTCGCCGGCGAGGAAGAGAGCGCGGAGACGCGCCAGGTCGCGCAGGCGGATCAGCCGCCCGTCGGGGTCTTCGCGCTTGACTGCTCGAAACGCCGTCGGTGCGGTGAAGAACACGCCGACTCCGTGGTCTTCCATAACCCGCCAGAACGCGCCCGCATCCGGTGTGCCGACGGGCTTGCCCTCATACATGACAGTAGTGCAGCCCAGAAGCAGCGGTGCGTAGACTGTGTAGGAATGGCCAACAGCCCAGCCGACGTCCGAGGCGGTCCAGAACACTTCGTCGGGTTGCACACCATAAATATTGCGGAGGGACCAGTGCAGCGCGACCGCGTGGCCGCCATTGTCGCGGACGACACCCTTCGGGATGCCGGTCGTCCCTGAGGTGTAGAGGATGTAGAGCGGGTCGGTTGCGAGTACCGCGACGCAGCCGGCCGGCCGCGCTGCGGCAGCCATTTCCTGCCAGTCGTGGTCGCGGCCGCGGACCAGCTCGGCGCGGCATATCGGGCGCTGCAGAATGACGCAACGTTCAGGCTTGGCGCGCGCCTCGGAGATCGCGGCGTCGAGCAGCGGCTTGTACGGAACGATCCGGCTGACCTCGATGCCGCATGAGGCGGAGAGGACCACCCGCGGTCTCGCATCGTTGATGCGGGTTGCCAGCTCGTGCGCCGCAAAGCCGCCGAAGACGACGGAATGGATCGCGCCGATCCGCGCGCAAGCCAGCATCGCGAATGCCGCCTCCGGCACCATCGGCATGTAAATCAAGACACGGTCGCCTTTGACGACGCCGAGGCCCGCCAGAACGCCGGCAAGTAGCGCGACCTCGCTCTGCAGCTCGTGGTAGGTGAAATGCCGAACCTGTCCGGTCACGGGGCTGTCCCAGATCAGGGCTATGCGGTCCCCTCGCCCAGCCGCGATATGGCGATCGACGGCATTCCAACAGGTGTTGAGACTGGCGCCCCGGAACCACCGGAAGAAGGGCGGCCGGCTCGCATCGA
>JAFASL010000311.1 GCA_019244535.1 Alphaproteobacteria bacterium | reverse complement strand
GTTCATCTTCCAGGCGCACAACCTGTTCGCGTCATTGACCGCGTATCAGAATGTCCGGATGGCGATGGAGCTGGAGCGCCACCCGCCGGGGGAGATGCACCGTCGGATCGAAGCCCTACTGACCCGGCTGGGGCTCGGCGCGCGGATGCACGCCAAGCCCGCCCAGCTCTCCGGCGGGCAGCGGCAGCGCGTCGCGATCGCCCGCGCCTTTCTGAAGAACGCGCCGACCTTGATCCTCGACGAGGCGACCTCTCACCTGGACGCGGTCAGCGAAGCCCAGGTGCGCGGAGCACTCGATGCGCTGATGCGCGATCGCACGACGATCGTTATAGCGCACCGGCTCTCGACCGTTCGCAACGCGGACCGGCTCGCGGTGCTCGATGGCGGACAGGTCGTGGAGACCGGAAGCCACTCGGAGCTGCTCGCCCGAGGAGGTCTGTATACCAAGCTGATCCGCCGCCAGATCGCGTCAGCGCAACAACCGCTCCGCGCCGCCGGCAATTAACAAGGGGTATTTGCTTGTGCGGCGCCTGCGCAGGTTATCTTAGGCGCGTGGGTCTCACCGGATCGGCCGTTTGCCAGCTATACAGTTCTGTGGCGGCTCGCCATGGTGGGATGCAATGATCGGGGTGACAGTTTGAGCGGTAGCAGCGGCGTCGGGTGAGCGTCGTGTTCGATTTCACTGCCGCCGAAATCGAAGCCGTGCGGCTGAGCCTCCGCGTCGCGCTGTGGGCCATGATCGGCAGTCTGCCGTTTGGACTGGCAATGGCGATAGTGTTGGCGCGCGGCCGGTTCTGGGGCAAGAGCGTGCTCGACGGTGTGGTCCACCTGCCGCTCGTCATGCCGCCCGTAGTGACCGGCTACCTTTTACTGCTGTTGTTCGGCCGCCATGCACCGCTCGGCCGAGTGCTCGACGAATGGTTCGGGATCGTTTTCGCGTTTCGCTGGACCGGCGCAGCCCTCGCCTCTGCGGTCATGGGCTTTCCGTTGCTGGTGCGGGCTATTCGGCTGTCGCTCGAAGCGGTCGATCGCCGGCTGGAGGAGGCCGCGGGAACGCTCGGCGCCGGCAAGCTTCTTGTGTTCGCATCGGTGACGTTGCCGTTGATCGCCCCGGGAATTATCGCCGGCATGGTGCTGGCGTTCGCTCGCAGTCTCGGAGAATTCGGCGCAACCATTACATTTGTTTCCAATATTCCCGGCGAGACCCGCACCATCCCTTCGGCAATCTATACGCTGACCCAGACTCCGGGCGGCGACATCGGCGCACTAAGGCTCACCGTTGTCTCGATCGCCCTGTCATTTCTGGCCCTGATGACCGCCGATCTCCTCGCCAGGCGCCTGGGCCGGCGCTTTTCTGGCGACTAACGGCGATGCTCGAAGTCGATATCGAGCACACACTTGCTGATTTCACGCTCGATGTTCACTACCGGGCCGGGCGCGGCATCACCGCGCTGTTCGGCCGCTCAGGAGCCGGCAAGACTTCGGTCATCAACGCGATCGCCGGCCTGCTCCGTCCGCGCCGTGGCCGCATCGTCATCGACGGCTCGGTTCTGCTCGATACCGAGCGTGATGTCTGCGTCCCGCCCCATCGGCGGCGCGTGGGGTATGTATTCCAGGAGGGTCGGCTTTTCCCGCACCTTACGGTGCGGCAAAATCTTTTGTTCGGCCGATGGTTTTCACCGGCACGGGAACGGCGGGCCGCCAATCTCGGCGTCGTCGTCGATCTGCTCGACCTCTCCACGCTTCTCGACCGCAGGCCGGGCCGACTGTCGGGCGGCGAAAAGCAGCGCGTCGCGATCGGCCGTGCCCTGTTAACGAGCCCACGGCTTTTGTTGCTGGACGAACCGCTGGCCTCGCTCGATGCGCGGCGAAAGGACGAGATCTTGCCCTATCTCGAACGGCTACGTGACGAGGCGAAGGTACCGATCGTTTACGTCAGCCATTCGGTTGCGGAGGTCACCCGCCTCGCTACGACGATCGTGCTGATTTCGGCCGGCCGTGTGCATGCCGTCGGCCCAGTTCGAGAAATCATGGGCCGCGCAGAGAACTATCCGCTGACGGGCCGTTTCGAAGCCGGAGCGGTCCTCGCGATGCGCATCGCCGCGCACGACTTGCGCTGGAATTTGACTGAGCTTAGCGCGGAATTCGGCAACCTCACTGTGTCGCACCTCGAGGCCCCGGTCGGAACGGCTTTGCGGGTGCGGATCCGTGCGCGCGATGTAATTCTCGCGGTTGCTCGCCCAACCGGCATCAGTGCCCTGAACGTGCTGGTGGCCGAGGTCGAGGAGCTGGTTCCGATCGAGGATGCCGCGCTCGAAGTACAGCTCCGCCTCCGCGGCGGAGAACACCTGCTGGCTCGAATAACCAGGCGTTCTGCCGAGGCGCTGGGGATCACTGCCGGAGGCAAGATCTTCGCCGTTATCAAAACCATCGCCATTGATCGCCGCAACCTTTTCCGGCGCGAGGAGACGGTCGATCTCGACGAGGAAGTGGAAATTTTCGACAGTTGAGGCAAATACAGTGCGGGAAATCGCCAGTGGGCGGATAGGATTTCGCACATGGACAACACGATCGGGCGTGTCGTCGCGGTAGCAGGCTCGCAGATGACTGCGACCCTAGAAGTGGATGCTCTCACTGAGGATCCGGTCCGCATCGGCGCCATGGTAAAGGTGAGGAGCGCTCATCTCGACGTGATCGGGACCATCGGCGCAATAAACGCGGAAGGGGGTGGTCCTCCGCCGCGCAGCCTCATGGTGATCGATTTGCTGGG
>JAFASL010000659.1 GCA_019244535.1 Alphaproteobacteria bacterium | reverse complement strand
TTTTGCGGGTTAACAATATCATGACCAGGGACCTTAATCATCGGACGAGGTGTCGCGTGCCTCCGCACAGGAGGATAAGTTCACGCAACCGGCAATGACCGCTCCACGCGATTGCATGCGGCGACCCAACCGATCCAGTGATCCTGCCTGACTTCAACATCTTCAAAGTTCGCGTGACGGAGGATCAGTTCGGTCCCGCTCCTGGACGCTATAAACTCGACCGTCACCAGGGTGTCCGGCATCTGCTCAAAGGCTCCTTCCCACCGCCAAGTGTAGCGCAGTAGCCGTGGCGGTAGCACTTCAAGGAAATGGCCCGAGACGAAGATCTCTGCGCATGGCCCCTCCTGCCTCATGCCAATTCGATACGCCCCGCCCGCTCGCAAATCGACCTCGACTAACGTCGCTCGCCAGCCGCTCGGACACCACCACGCCCTCAGCGTTTCCGGTTGCGTCCAGGCGCGGAAAATTTTTTCCGGCGGCGCGCGAAACCACCGTCTGAGGTGAATGAGCCGGCGGGCTGGTTCAATGGCCCCCTGCATGTTTCTTCGTCCCTGTCGAGATAATCTTCGAGTGCATCGAGCTGCCGCTCCCAGAAGGCGTGTTGCTGCTCGATCCAATTGCCGGCCTCTTGCAGTGGCGCGGCAATGAGCCGACAGAAGTGGACCCGTCCGACTTTCCAGCGCTCGATCAAGCCTGAACGCTCGAGCACCGACAGGTGCTTGGAGATCGCCGGCGCCGAGACGGGAAACGGCTCGCCCAGCTCGGTCACTGAACACGAGCCTTGCGTGAGCCGCGCAAGCATCCCGCGCCGGATCGGGTCGGATAGCGCGCCGAATACCGCATCGAGCGGTTGAGCCCGGTTGGCCGCTGCGTCGTCGAGAGCCCCTGTATTGTCCCGGTGGCCACCCGTGACCATTAGGCGGGCGGCCCGTGCTTCTCTACGATTTCCGATTTCAAACCGGCCGCGCATTCCATGAATTCTGCCTTGTCGCGCTCGGTGACACCGACCGCATCGAGAGTAGCGGCAATATGAGCCAGTGTGAGGTCCCACTCGTTCTCCGTGATGCCGAGCCCTTCGTGCGCCGTCTTCATGTCGGGCCCAAAATATTCGACCGGGCCCTCAAACGCAGCACACAGGAAATCGGTGAGAAGCTTGTCACCCCGGCGGCGGCTGTCGAGCGACTTCCCCTTCCAATAAACGCCAAGCTTCGGGTCGCTGTGCAGCCTCGGCATCAGCTCGCGAACGAAACGGACAATTCCGTCGTAGCTGCCGAGGCGCGCATAAAGGGACTGACCGGCATGCGAAGATTTGTCCGGGTCGAGCATTTCCATCCTCCCGACGCTTCACCAAACGGTTAAGTGTTGACCGGTTCCGGGGCGACTGTCAAGGCGATCGAGCGGGCGAAACGACTATTTGTTTGGCGTGCAGACGAAGGTCGCCCGCGCCGGCAACAGCAGCGGGCAATACTGAAGATACCAGTCCGTGCGGACAGGAGTGGCTTGCGTGTTCGGGGCGCATTCCTGCTGCGCCGCCGCCTGGACCTGGTCGAGGCTGCTGACGAAAGTGTCGTAGCAGATCGCCACTCGCGGCCCGTCATCGGCCTCACCAGGCCGCACCTCGGGGGGAACGGTGGGGTAGGGTTGAAACGCTCCGCCGCAGCCGGTCAGAGCCGTCAGCGCGAGGACGCGGGCGGCAATCGCGTGGATGCGTATCATGCGGCCGCGGCGAGCACCCGCTCGAGAAACGCTGCGGCAGTCATCAGCCTCGCGTCGTCTTGCGGCCCCCCGACCAGTTGAACGCCGGTCGGCAAGCCATTTTCGCCCCAGCGCGCCGGCACCGTGACACACGGAACGCCGAGCAGTGTCCACATCCGGTTGAAGATTGGATCGCCGGTGCTGCCGAGCCCGGCCGGCGCCTCGCCCGGCGCAGCCGGCGTGAGGACCGCATCGCATCCGGCAAAAAAATCGGCGAGCCCGGCGCGCGCCGCAGCGGCATGGGCGAGCGCCCGATCGTACTCATCGGACCCAATCGCCATGCCTTCATCCATCATCTGCGCGAGGCGCGGCGACAGCTCGGCGCTGTGCTCGATGCGCTCATACGCGAGCGCGCGCACCATCTCGAACCGCATGATCGTGTTTTGCGTTTCGCTCAAACCCTGATGCTCGGGGGCGATGGCCAGTTCCGTAACGGCAGCGCCAGCCCGCTCGAGAGCCGACCTCGCAATATCGAGAGCGGCCGCAGTCGCTGGCTCGGCCTGGTCCCACATCGGGGTGCGGTAGAGCCCGAAGCGCGGCGCGGTGTGCGGTGTGGCGAGGTGGCGCAGCGCCGGACGCTCCGCCAAGACGCCGGCAAAGAACGCTGCGTCCTCGACCGAACGGGCGAACACCCCAACCGTGTCGAGGCTGTCGGCAAGGGGTTTGACGCCGGCGCGGCTAATCAGGCCAAAGCTCGGTTTGTAGGCGACGCAGCCGCAATAGGCGCCCGGCCGGATCACCGACCCGGCGGTCTGCGTGCCGAAGGCGAGCGGCACCATGCCGTCGGCCACCGCCGCCGCGGAGCCGCTCGACGAGCCGCCCGGCGTGTGCGCGGGATTGCGCGGGTTGGCCGTCTTGCCGGGCGTAAAGGCGGCAAATTCCGTCGTGACGGTTTTGCCGAGGACCACCGCGCCGGCGGCGCGGGCGAGCGCCACGCAGGACGCGTCTGCGCCCGGATGATGGCTGCGGTAGATCGACGAGCCGTAAGCGGTCGGCATGTCGACCGTGTCGATCAGGTCCTTGACCGCGATCGGGACGCCGTGCAGCGGGCCGCGCGGCGGCTCCGCATCGCGCCGGCGCGCCGCAGTACGCGCCGCCTCGCGGTCGAGATATTGCCATGCCCCGACGACCGCCTCGCGCGCCGCGATCCGGTCGAGACAGGAGGCGGCCAATTCCTCTGCAGTGATCCGGCGTTCAGCGATCTGCCGGGCGGCGTCGCGGGCGGTCAGGGAGCGAAGGTCGGGCACCGCGGTATCCTCGCCACGTTCGGACTGTTTCGAGGGCTAGGAAGCGCGCTAAACTCGCCGACCGTCAAGCCCAGCGGAGATGGCTCAAGCCCAACGGAGATGGCTAGGGGAGATGCCCAGGGGAGATGACGATGATCGAGATCCCGGCAAGGCAGGGCAAAGCCGTGCGGCTGCGCAAAGGCCAGTGCGTCAAAGTCATCAACACCAGGGGCCAGCAGGTCGTCGACACCTGGGCCTTTAATGCCGACGATCTGCATGAGCTGATGTCGATGGAGCACAGCCGCGTCGCGATCGGGCACATCATCCCGGCGGTCGGCGACGCGCTCGTCACCAACCGGCGGCGGCCGATCCTGTCCCTCGTCGAGGACACCTCGGGCGGCATTCACGACACGTTGTTCGCAGCCTGCGACCGCTGGCGCTACGAGGTGCTCGGCTGCACCGAATACCACGACAACTGCACCGACAACCTCGCAGCCGGAATGGCCGGGCTTGGACTGACGCCGCCTGAGACGCCGGCACCGTTGAACCTGTTCATGAACATCCCGGTTGTCGACGGGAACCGCGTCGAAGTGCGGCCGCCGGTCAGTACGCCGGGCAGCTACGTCAGATTGCGCGCCGAGATGGACTGCATCGTTGCGTTTTCCGCCTGCCCGCAAGACATGCTGCCGGTAAACGGTCCCGAGATGCGCCCGACAGAGGCGCATTTCGAAGTGCTCGACTGAACGGGTCGTCGGCGACACCGTGATTGCGACCAAAGAGGAGGGAGAGAATGCGTTGGATACGCTACGAGGCCAATGGGCAACCGGTTTATGGGATCGTCGAAGGCGACACGGTAACTGAAGTGCGGGGCGACCCATTCGCCGGCTATGAAAAGACTGCAACACGCCGGCCATTGTCGTCGGTCAAGCTGCTGGTGCCGGTCATCCCAAAGACCTTCTACGCCGCCGGCCTAAATTACCCCGAACATGTGACGGAGGCGGCGAAGAAGCTGGGCCGCGAGCCGGAGCTGCCACCCTATGCCGACATCGGCTATCGCGCCAACAACGCGCTGATCGCGCATGGCGAGAACATCGTGATCCCGAAGGATGCCGGCGAGCTCGTGCAGTACGAGGCCGAACTCGTTGCCGTTATCGGGAAGCAGGCCAAGTATCTGTCCGAGAATGATGCGCTGTCTGTCGTGCTCGGCTGGACGATCGGCAACGACATGAGCGAGCGCACCTGGCAGCGCAGCGACCGCACCTTGTGGCGCGCCAAGAACAGCGACACGTTCAAGCCGATGGGGCCGTGGATCGAGACGGATTTCGATCTCGACAAGGCCGAGACGACCGTCAAGGTCAATGGCGATATCGCTGACCATTTCCGCACCAACAATATGGTTCACGGTGTCGCCAAATTCCTCAGCCGGATGTCGCAGTACCTGACGCTTTATCCCGGCGACGTGGTGTGGATGGGCACCGACGGCTGGCCGCGCAACCTGAAGCACGGCGACACGGTGGAGATCGAGATCACCGGCATCGGCACGCTCAGCAACCCCGTGGTGCGCGAAGGCCGGTAGCCGGCCGTCGCTCTTGCGGCCGACGCGGATTGCTAGTCTGGTGTGCGAAGGCGTTCCGCGGCAGAATAGCCGCGGATGCCTGGAAAAGAGGAGACCCCATGAAACACCCCCTGACGGGCGCGGCACTGGTTGCCGCGCTGGCGATCGCCGCGCCGGCGTTGGCGCAGGACACAACGGGCGCGATGCAGCACCCGCAAGCACGCGCGCACCATGCAACCCACCACAAAATGGCCTCACATCCGAGGGGTTCGCAGAAGAGCCAAGGCGACATCGCCAACCAGCTGAACCAGCAAGAACTGTCGCGGGATCAGGGGGGCAATATGCCGAGCGCGTCGCCATCCGCTCCGTCCGCTGCAATGCCGCCTGGCGCCATGCCGGCTAGCCGAATGCCGGGGCCCAAGACCTCGGCGGGGGGCTATATCCAACCGCAGCCGGGCGCCGGATCGGCCCCGCCGCAGCCCAGTCCGACAACGATGGGTGCCGGGCCAGGGGGCCCCCGCTGACCGCCCTTTCGCAGGGGGCTGCCCCAGCGGGCGAGGTTCGGGAATAATCCGTGACGTAGCGGAGAATTCCGCAGGACGCGGGACGGTTTCCGGCGGTTTGGGATTTTCGTTTTCGGCGAGCTGTGCCGGCGTCACCGGCCCGCGGAGGTGCCGGGTAACTTGACGCCGTTTCGGACGGGCGATCAGCGGTCGCGCAGCTTGGGGTCGAGGGCGTCCCGAAGCGCGTCGCCGAAGAGGCTGAAGCCGAAGACGGTGAGTGCGATCGCGAGGCCGGGGAAGATCGCGATCCATGGCGCGGTCGAGGCGTATTCCTCGGCGCCGCCTTGCAGCATCAGACCCCAGGCCGGGACCGGCTCCTGCACGCCGAGGCCGAGATAGGACAGCGAAGCCTCGGCGAGGATCGCCTGGCCGACAAAGGCGGTTAAAAGGATCAGAAACGGCGCCATCACATTGGGCACCATGTGGCGCAGAATGATCCGGGAATGGCCAAAGCCGCAGGCGCGCGCGGCGTCGATATAGGGCACCTCGCGGATCGACAAGGCGCTCGACCGGACGACGCGGGCGCAGCGCGGAATTAACGGGATCGTGATCGCGACGATGACGTTGTGCACGCCGGTCCCAAAGATCGCGACCACGGCGAGCGCCATAATGATCAACGGGAAAGCCATTACGACGTCGAGGACGCCCTGCAGGTATAGGTCGAGGCGGCCGCCGAAATAGGCGCTGCCGACGCCAAGCACGAGCCCTGC
>JAFASL010000489.1 GCA_019244535.1 Alphaproteobacteria bacterium | reverse complement strand
AAACCTGACCGCCGGTCACCGCCCCGGGGACGATGCTGCACAACAGGTGCAGGCAAGTGTGCATGCGCATCAACCGGTAGCGCCGTTCCCAGTCGATCTCCCCGACCACTTCGGTGCCCGGCTCGGGAAGCGGCGAACCCGCCGCCGGGACATGGATCACCTCGTCGGCCCCGTCTCCCTTGATCGTATCGATGATCGCAATCGGCTGTCCCGAGGGGAGCCGGAAAACCCCGATGTCGCCCGGCTGCCCGCCGCCCATGGGATAAAACACCGTGCGATCGAGCCGGATACCGCGCTCGTCCGCAGCGATCACCCGCGCAGCGCAAGACCGCAGATACCCCTCGTCGCGAAACAACAGCTCAGTCACTCTGCCTATGCCTTTCTCAATCTGCGCTGTCCCGATTTTTGCCGGGAGTGCGATGTTTATGTTTTACAGCCACGGCGGAGTGGGGAGATCGCGGGCTTTGAGGAATTCGGGGTTGAAGAGCTTGGATTGGTAGCGGGTCCCGGAATCGGCAAGGATCGTGACGATCGTGTGTCCGGGCCCAAGTTCGCGCGCCAATCGGATCGCACCGCACACATTGATGCCGGTCGAGCCGCCGAGAACGAGACCTTCCTCTTGTACTAGGCTGAACAGGACGGGCAGCATCTCGGCATCGGTTATTTGATATTGGCCATCGGGCGCAAAACCTTCGAGATTTTTGGTTTCGCGGTTGTTGCCGATGCCTTCGGTGATCGAATTGCCCTCGGGCTTGAATTCCCGGCGGGCATACCAGCTGTAAATCCCGGAACCCATGCAGTCCGAAAGGTGGATCTTGACATTGGGGTTGCGTTCCTTGAGCGCGATCCCGACCCCGGACAGCGTGCCGCCCGTGCCGACCGAGCATGCGAAGCCATCGACCTTGCCTTCGGTCTCTTCCCAGATCTCGGGGCCCGTGGTCTCGTAATGCCCGCGCCGGTTGGCGAGGTTGTCGAACTGGTTGGCCCAGATCGCGCCGTTCGGCTCCTGCGCGGCGATCTCCTCAGCGAGCCGCCCGGAATAGCGGACGTAGTTGTTCGGGTTCGCATAGGGCACCGCCGGAACGAGCCGAAGATCGACGCCACACAGCAGCAGCATGTCCTTCTTTTCCTGGCTCTGCGTCTCGGGCATGACGATGACGGTACGGTAGCCGCGGGCATTGCCGACCAGCGCGAGGCCGATCCCGGTGTTGCCGGCGGTGCCTTCGACGATGACCCCGCCGGGACGCAACAGCCCGCGTTCCTCGGCGTCTTTGATGATGTAGAGCGCGGCGCGGTCCTTGACCGAGCCGCCGGGGTTGAGGAACTCGGCTTTTCCGAGGATCGTACATCCCGTTTCCTCGGAGGCGCGCCGCAATTTGATCAGCGGCGTCTTTCCGACAGTGCCGACAAACCCCTCGCGAACCTGCATGCCACCCTCCGTACCAACCTCGAGCGACAGTATCGATGGTGTCCAAACGGGTGCAATCCGATTGTACCGGAGCGAAAGGGCAAACCGCCCCTTACCCCTCCCTAACGCGGTTGATTGAGCCGGAGAGCCCGCAGGATGCGTTCCGGGGTAATTGGCGTCGCATTGAACTGGACGCCGAAGGGCGAGAGGGCGTCGCAGATGGCGTTGGCGATCGCGGCGGGGGGCGCGACCGCGCCGCCTTCGCCAACGCCTTTGACGCCAAGCGGGTTGAGTGGGGACGGCGAATGCTGGTGAAGCATCTGCATCTCAGGGACGTCGCCCGCCGTTGGCAACAGATATTCGGCCAACGACCCGGTCAAAAGCTGGCCGTCCGCGTCGTACGCGATTTCTTCGAGCAGAACGCCGCCGATTCCTTGCGCGGTACCACCCGCAATCTGGCCCTCGACCAGGAGCGGATTGACGACGACCCCGCAATCATGGGCGATCACATATTTATCGATTGCTACAGCCCCGGTCTCGGCGTCGACTTCGACGATCGCGGCGTGCGCGGCATAGCTCCAAGTGACGGTCGGCGGCTCCCAGTACTGGGTCTCTTCGAGCCCGGCCTCGACGCCTTGCGGGCGGCCATGATCCCAGCCCGGGCGAGCGGCCGCCGCCAGCCTCGGGAGGCTCACCGTCGCGCCGGGCACTCCGACAACACCGACACTGCCATCGCGCAATTCGAGATCGGCAGGCGCGCACTCCAGGATATTGGCGGCGATCGCAAAAGCCTTCTCACGCACCCGCTCGCTTGCGTGATGGATCGCCGCCGAGGCGGTGACGGTGCTGCGGCTGGCGACCGTGCCGAACCCCATCGGGATCGCCGCGGTATCGGCGAGCGAAACGATGACATCGTGGGGTAGGACCTTCCACGCATCGGCGACGATCTGCGAGAAGATCGTCTCCATGCCCTGGCCTTGCGGGCAAGCGCCGGACGAGACGAAGACCTTGCCGGAAGGGTCGATGCGGATTGTGGCGCCCTCGAACGGGCCCACCCCGGTACCCTCGACATAGAACCCGATGCCGAGGCCGAGGTATCGACCTTGCTGCCGCGCTTCGTGCTGGCGGACGCGGAACCCCTCGACGCCGCCGAGC
>JAFASL010000486.1 GCA_019244535.1 Alphaproteobacteria bacterium | reverse complement strand
GTTGCGTATACGCAAATTGCCGATCGGACGCGCATGGGAGGCACTCCGCGAGGACGAGGTCGCCTGCCGCTCGCTCGGTATCAACCCGACGACCGTCAAGCTCTCTGCTTTTGCGATCGGTGCGATGTTCGGCGGGTTTGCCGGCTGCTTTTTCGCGACCCGGCAGGGCTTCATCAGCCCGGAAAGCTTTACGTTTATCGAATCGGCAACGATCCTTGCGATCGTCGTGCTTGGCGGGATGGGTAGCCAGATGGGGGTGGTGCTGGCTGCAATCCTGCTGGTCAGCCTGCCGGAATTCGGCCGTGCCTTTGCCGAGTTCCGAATGCTGATCTTTGGCGCGGCGATGGTCGGCGTCATGGTGTGGCGGCCGCGCGGGCTGATATCGCGCCGCGAACCAACCTTGCGTCTCGGCGCCCGCTCAGCGGGGTGACAGCGCGATGACCAGTAGCGAACCTGCGTTGCCGCTGCTCGCAGTCAAGCATCTGACGATGCGCTTTGGCGGGCTGGTCGCGATCAACGATGTCTCCTTCACCGCCTACCGCGACCAGATCACCGCGATCATCGGGCCCAATGGTGCGGGAAAGACTACGGTCTTCAATTGCCTGACCGGGTTCTACAGGCCGACCGCCGGCCGGCTCGCTATGCACAGGAACGGGGAGATATTGCGGCTCGAACGGATCGAGGGGTTTCGCATCGCGCGCCGCGCCGGCATCGCCCGCACCTTTCAGAACATCCGTTTGTTCGCCGGAATGACCGCGCTGGAAAACCTGATTGTCGCCCAGCACAACCCGCTGATGAAGGCGAGCGGCTTTTCGCTCGCCGGACTTCTCGGTCTGCCGCGCTATCGCGCAGCCGAGCAGGCCGCCGTCGAGCGCGCACGGCGCTGGCTCGACCGGATCGGCTTGACCGAGCGTGCCGACTGGCTGGCGGCGGCGCTCCCCTATGGCGCGCAACGCCGGCTCGAGATCGCCCGCGCTTTGTGCACCGGCCCTGCTCTGCTCTGCCTCGACGAGCCTGCGGCCGGCCTCAATCCCCGCGAATCCGCCGAACTCAACGACCTCTTGCTCGCGATCCGCGCCGAGGAGGGCATCGCCATCCTGCTGATCGAGCACGACATGAGCGTCGTGATGGGCATCTCCGACCACGTCGTCGTGCTCGATTACGGCCGTAAGATCGCGGACGGCACCCCGGCCGAGGTGCGCGTCGACCCCGAGGTCATCAAGGCCTATCTCGGCGATGACGATGTCGACCCGAACCAGCCCCTCTCCGCCCGCCCGCGGAGGGAGAGGGAGGGGCCCGGCGCGGCAGCGCCGGGAGGGTGAGGTGGGTCGCGCCCGATCCCCCGCCTCACCCCAACCCTCTCCACCCCCAGGGGTGGAGAGGGAGAAATTCGAGCGAGATCGAGTAGCACCAGCGCTCGACTCTTCTCCGGCGAGTCGTCGCCAGGAACCCGCTGCACCGCAACCGCTTCATTCCCGGCGCGGCCCGGGGCATGATGCCGCCCGCTATTCCACGGAGGACCGCATGACACGGCCGAAAAAACTCTCGCACCTGGTCTTGCAGACCAACCGGCGCGAGCAAATGCGCGATTGGTACTGCACGGTTCTCGGCGCCGAGGTCTTGCACGAGAACGACGCGATCAGCTTTATCAGCTATGACGACGAGCATCACCGCGTCGCCTTTATCGACCCGAAGGTGCCGCTCGCCGACAAGGTGCCGAGCGACGGCAAGACCGCGCGCGCCGGCAACGAGGTCGGCCTGCACCACATGGCCTTTACCTTCGCCAGCCTCGGCGAGCTGACCGAGAATTACCAGCGGCTCAAGGCGGTCGGCATCGCGCCGCATCGCTGCGTCAATCACGGCGTGACGACGTCGATGTACTATTACGACCCGGACCGCAATCAGGTCGAATTGCTGGTCGACAACTTCGCCAATATGACCGACGCCCAGGCCTATATGCGGCGGCGTTCGCCGGCCGACAAAAACCCGGTCGGGGTCGATTACAACCCCGACGACCTGGTCGATCGCGTGCGCGACGGGCTGCGCGTCGAGGAACTCGTCGCGATCAACTGAATGCGCAAAGCGGGTGCGGACCAACCGGTCCGCACCCGCTTG
>JAFASL010000433.1 GCA_019244535.1 Alphaproteobacteria bacterium | reverse complement strand
GTCCACAGGGATGCGCCGCTCATCCTTGACTGCAGGAACGAACCATGCGGTGTCCGGGTCCCTCGGATGCGCAGCTACGGCAAAGCCGAATTTCGAGGGGCGGATCGCGGTCATTTCACGCCATGTGGCCCCGGAATCCTCCGAGCGGAACACGCCATTGTGGTGCTGGCACCACACGACCTCCGGGCGGGCGGCACAGCGTGCCAGCCGGTGCACGTCCTGAACGATCGGATTCTCGCGCTGCTCCGGCGGCATGTAGTCGGCATACATGCCGCGGTTGATAAGGCTCCACGAATTCCCCGTGTCGGCGCTTGCCCAAACCCCCGCCGTCGAAACGCCAATGCGGATGTCGGTAGGATCGCTTGGATCGACCAGCACCGAGTTGATCCCGGGTTGCTCTCCGCCGGCGACACCAGCCCATTGCCGGCGTTCGGGCATATGCCACAGAGGCTCGTTCAGATACCAGGATGCGCCGCCATCATCGGAGCGGAACAGGCCGCCTGGCATGGTGCCGGCCCACAGTCGATCAGGGGCTCCTCCGCTCTCGAGTACCCATATCTTGCCGAGCGACCAGGGATGCGGATCGTCTGCGGCGTCCTCCGGCTTTGGCGGAAATATCGGAACTCCTATCTCAGTCCATCGTCCGTCACGGTCGCGCCGCCACAGCTTGGCCCCGAAATGGCCGAGATCGAGAGCGGCCCAGACCGATCCGTCGGCAGCCGCTAAGACCGCCGAGACCGGATCACCAAGAAAATGCGTATCGATAATCTCCCAGTGGCCGTTGCCGCGCGCGAACTCGAAAAGACCTTTGCGGGTCCCGACATGGAGGCGATTTGCCATTTCCGCTCCGTTAACCACCCGACAGCGCTTGGAAGACGTAGACCTCATCGTGAGGCGTGAGCGGATCCGTCAGCCGAACCCGGTCGCGCACTGCCGAGCCGTTGACATAGACCGCGACGTGCCGGCGCAGGGCGCCCTGATCGTCAAGCACGTAGCCGCGCAATGCCGGGCGGGATGCAAACACCTCGGCGAGCGCGGCGCCGACCGTTCCGGCTTCGACTTGCGCCGCGGGGGCAGGCAGAAACCGCTGCAATGCCGAGGTGAACGAGACCTTCGCCATGACAATTCTTGATTTCACCGCTTCACGTTGATATCAACGTTTCACGCCGATGTCAAAGCGCGATGATTTGCCGTTCGAAACCACTCTCCAGGTGCGCGACACCTGCTTGTGTCTGCATTTGCAGCGGGCGGCGAGGGCGGCGGCGCGGCGCTTTGACGCGGCGCTGCGGCCACTCGGGCTGACTAACGGCCAATTCTCGCTATTGATGTCGCTCAATCGGCCGGATCCCGCAAGCATCGGCCAGCTATCGGCTCTGCTGGCAATGGATCGTACGACCCTCACAGCCAATCTGAAGCCGCTCGAGCGGCGCGGGTTGGTCGGGGTCAGCATCGACAATATTGACAAGCGCACGCGCCGGCTGGTTTTGCTGCCAGCGGGTCAGGCTCTTCTAATGGCCGCCGTTCCGATATGGCGGCAAACCCACACCGAGTTCGAGCGTCTGTTGGTTGAGTCCGCTCCCAATCGCCTACGCGCCGATTTGCGGGCGCTTTCCTGATCCCGATCCGCTCTCATATCGGCACCTCAGGGGCCCCACAGTCCGACCTGGCGCAGCCTGCTGAGGTGCAGTCGTTCCGAGCAATAGCGACGATCTGCCTGCAGCATTGGTGCAATCCATACGGGCGGAAGCCGCCAGTGCGAGGGTGACGATGCGAGTGGCGGAATTCAAAAACCCGAAACGGCATCGTTGACTGCAGCAGCGCCGGGATGCCGACAGGAGCAGGCCGAGCGGCGTGGGCCGGTATCAGAGCGGCAGTCGCACGGTGGCGACGGCCTGCGCGGCAATGCCCTCGGCGCGGCCGGTAAAGCCGAGCTTCTCGGTCGTTGTCGCCTTGACGCTGACGCGATCGGCAGCAATGCCGAGGATGGCGGCGACGCGTTCGACCATCGCTGCGCGATGAAGCGCGATCCTGGGCCGCTCGCAAATGATCGTGACATCGGCCGCGGCGATGACGCCGCCTCGGGCGCGCACGAGATCGGCGGCGTGGCGCAGGAATCGGTCGGAAGCGGCGCCGCGCCAGCGCGGGTCGCTCGGCGGGAAATGCATGCCAATGTCGCCGGCGCCGATCGCACCGAGCACCGCGTCGGTTAGTGCATGCAGCCCGACATCGGCGTCGGAATGCCCGGCGAGGCTCATGCCATGCGGGATCCTGACCCC
>JAFASL010000410.1 GCA_019244535.1 Alphaproteobacteria bacterium | reverse complement strand
GGAGCCCGTTTCAGGTGCCGATCATTACGGAAAACGACCCGAATGGGCAATTCCTCGTGGGCACTCCGAAGCAGCTGGCGACCGGGACCGGGTTTTATCAGCTGACCCCGAGCGTAACGGTGCTGCTTCCGACCGCGCCGGGCGTTTTATTCGCCAACCTTCAATGGCAGCATAACCTTGCGCGTACGCAGCCAATCCAAGACCGTCAGGGCGGTCCGCCGACGCAGGTCAATCTGCAGCCGGGCGAAGCCCCGGCGATCACCTTTGGCATCGGCTTTGCGCTGAACGATCGCGCCGCGCTGACGTTGAGCTACCAGCAGACACATGTGTTCACTGCATACGCCAATGGGCAGGCGATCACCGGATCGCCCTATTCCTTCGGAACGTTCAATTTCGGGCTCGGCTATCAGATCTCGCAATCGACGAGGCTCAATCTGAGCGTCGGTATCGGCGCCGGCCCCAACACGCCCGCCGCGAAGGTGCTGTTGGAGGTTCCCTACAAGTTTTCCTTATGACTTCGGCCGGCAGGCCGGCTCGCTCGGCGGAAGCGTGAGCAAATTGCCTTGGCTGCCGTGAGCGAGGAACGATTTACTTGATTATTTGGACGGGCCGCCGGCTATAATCCCGTTTGTGCCGGGCGCCGCTTGCGGCCCGATCCTGAGCTCGTCCCATAGCTGAATTCGCGGCCCCGCGGCTTGATCATTGTTGATAAGCGTCGGCGGATGAAGCCCCGTTCCGGTCTGTTTCTCCATGACATCCTCCGGAAGGGCATCCCCGGTGGCTACCAGAGTGCGGAGCTCTGATGCATGACGCCGACCCGAACCGTCCGCGGCACCGGCGCCTATCGAGAAAAGGCAGAACCCGATTACAAGGGTGAGCGTCTCCAGCGCAGTGTTTGTGAAATTTCGTCCGATCTGCACGTTGCCATCATCCTCAGTCATAGTACTGGTCCCCGATGATTAAGGCCGCGGCGAGCAGCTTGCGTTAGAGGTCACACGGTCACGTCACTGGCTCAACAAATTCCTTTCACCCCTGGTTCCGGCGCGCTACGTCTGCAGCAGTCGATTTAACGAAACTGTGCGCTGGCGGCCGCTTGTACTCGGCTCATCACAGTCGACGCCACGCTCTGCTGGATTGCTTGGCCCAGTCCGGTAATCCCGATATTGGCCGTGATGACCTGCTGCACCAGTTGACTGTTGGCAGCGTTGGTGATGTGGTTTGTTATGCCGCCCCCGCCGAGACTGCTGACGACAGAGGTCATGCCGTTGTTCACGACTGACTGAACGACCTGCGACGGGGCCTTCACCTGGGCCTGAGTCGTCGTGGCGATCCCGGCGACAGCTGAGGCTCCCGCAGCGATGCTTGTCGTCGCAGGCTGACCCGAGCCGGGAGAGAACGTAATGGTGGGCACGATGATGCTCTGCGTCAGGTTGTGGTTGACGTAGGTCGCTTCCTGAAACGCGAAATTCACGACCATCCCCGAGCTTGTTGTCATGCCGCCGCGGACTCCGCCGAGCTGACTGTCGTCTAGCGCGGCGCTCGCAAAGCGCTTCCCGATCTCCGCCTTTCCCGGACGAACTTCAACCGTGCGGACCTCGACGCGAGTGTCGTTGCCGTGCGCCGCGGCATGCTCGGAGGAGCCAGTGATACGGCTTTCCGAGCATCCCGCCAGGATGCCTATGGCGGTGGCAACGCAGCCTGCAAGGAGTGTCGACCGGCGCAACAGGCAGTCCTCAGAACCGGCCGAGCCCGAGCAGCGCCGGTCGCGACAAAGTCGCGAGATCGAGCAGCGTGTAGCCCAAGAATTCCCAGGGCGGATCGGGCGCCGCCGCCCATCTGGCGGGGTCGTTGAAGCGCTCCTGCGCCTGCTCGGCGTTAGTCAGGATCAGGAAAAAAATGCCGGTCCACTGGTTGTCGAACTCGCCGACCGTCTCGCTTCTGATCCCGTTCGCCGGGTCGGAGAGCAGCACATTACCGTCGCGGATCCCTTCGAGCACGACAAAATGGCTGTAGCCGCGCACATTGACGAGCACAATCGCAGGCACCCGCACACCAGCCAGCTTTTCCAATGGCGCACGATAGCCGTTGGACTCGAGCCCGTGCCTTGTGAGGTAGTTTTTGATGTCGAGCAGCGAGAAGCCGGATTCGGCGATCACCTGCTTGTCGCCATTGTCGAACATGTCTTTGAAGACATCCTGCTCGCCGACCGGGATGTTGTAGTTATAGGTGAGCAGGGTCGCGAGCGCCGCCGAGCCGCAGGAGAAATCATATTGCTGCGCCAAGGTGGTCTTGTATTTCTTCTCTTGGAAACTCTCGACATTCATTGTTATCGCAGCGCCGCTGATGCCGACGTTTTCGAGCAGCACCGAGCCGGCTCCAGCCGGGGCGGCGAACAGTGCCGCCGCCCCGAAACAAAGCGCCGCCGCAGCCGCGTGAAGCCTCCGATTCCGTACTGTCATGCTGCGCTCTGTTTACCTTGCACAAGCCTCCTTAGCTTATTTGGCGAGCGTAATGTTGATCGAGGTCGTCTGCTGAAACAGCGAGTTGTTGCCCGTGTTTTGGAACACCGTCGTAAAACCAGTATTGCCGTTGATTGAGCCGGTGGTGGTGATGGTGCCAGTGTCGGACGTGCCGATCACGGCATTGCCCTTCAACGCGCCGGCACTGAGCGCGGCGCCGCTGTCGACGGTGTAGTTGGTATCGACATTGGTAATTTTTATGCCGCGCGCCCGCTGACCGCCGAGTTCGGCAGCCGGCACGACGGCGCCGGCCAAGGCGCCGAGGACGCCGCCAGCGTTGTTCTCGCCGGCGAGACAAGGCGCCTGAATGCCCACAGTGGTAATAATCGCGGCCGCTACGGCCCAGACGACAGACATCTTCATTTCTCTACCCCGTACCGTTCGTCGAAGAAGTATCCGCACCGCCGCCAAGACCCGGCGGTGCGGACTGCCCATCGAGCGAGTGGTTAGCGCGCAGTCGTCGACGAGACCGTAGTGACCGGGTTGAACCCGTTCAGCCCGCCGCCGTTTTGACCGACCGTCGAGGTCAGCGCGACAGAGTTCTGCTGCACCGCATTGGCGCCGGTGTTCTGGTTGGCCTGAAGAATACCCTGGCCGCCCATCGCATTCATCATGGTCACGCTGCCGCTTGCAGTGTCGTGTGCAGCAGTCTGCTTGACGCGGTCACTGGTTAGATTAGCAGTATTGAACGACGATCCCTGTCCGCCATTCGCGGTTGTTGTTGTGTTGATGGTCCTGGTGTTGGTCGTCGCCTGCGTCAAGGTGCCACCGTCGACCACCGAGTTGCTGAGGGCGGCTTTGATGTCGTTCAGGGTATTACCCGAGACGGTCTTGGTGGTGGTGTTGTCGGAGCCCTTGACGGATATTCTGTTAGAACCGCCGTTGTTCGCGGTAGCGCCAAACAATCCGCCATTGGTGGTCTGGGTGGTTGTCGTGGTTTTAGTATTGCCCGAATCTTTGATGATGTTCTTGCCGCCGTTGTTGGCGTTCGGGCTGAGATTCCCGGTGGAGCTCAGCGTGTTTGTCTTTTGATTGTTGGTATTGACCGCCTTGCCGCCGGTGGTGGCTGCGGCAGTGCCGCCGTTGCTGCCGCTCGAGGCCGCCGACAGGTTATGCGTGCTGCTGTCGGAATTGTTGGACTTGGTTTCCGAGATCCTGCTGTTATTGCTGGCCGCCGGGCTCTGCGCGCCGGCGGTGCTGTTGGCCTCGTTGCTCGTATTACTATTGGTCTGGCTTAGGGTGGCGCTGGCACCGCCGCTCGTGGCGGCGCCGCCGGCTCCGCCGGTTGCGGTGACGGTTCCGCCGTTGCCAGCGCCGGTGCCGACTCCGCCAGTGCTAGTGCCGCCCGTGGTAACGCCGCCGGCCCCGCCGGTCGCGCCATTGGCGGTCCCGCCGCCGGCGCCGCCGGCGCCACCCGCGCCACCCGCGGCGCCGGACCCCGCGCCGCCGGAGCCGCCGTTGCCGCCCGCGCCACCGTTGCCGGTAGTCGCGTGCATGCTGTCGGCGCGGCCGCCGGTGGAAGTGGTGCCGTTTGTCGCACCGCCGCCGACCCCGATCCCGGCGCCGACGCTGACCGCGGTTGATCCACCGCCATTGCCGGCGCTGGCGCTGCCGCTCGTCGCAGTCACGGAGCCGCTGTTCTTTTGCGAGACATTTCCTTGTGCAAAGGCCGCACCGGTGCCGAGCGCGCCCAGGGCGAGGACCGCGCAGCTGGCTAGAAGAAGCTTTCTCATCCTATATTTCCTCTTTCAGACCCCCGCGGCGGGATCGCCGCCGCGAGGGTGTCGCGGTATGCCGGGTCAGTGGACGGCGGTGGGGCTGAACCCGTTGAGCCCGCCGCCGCTTCCGCCGACTGTCGAGGTCAGCGCAACAGAGTTCTGCTGCACCGAATTGGCGCCGGTGTTCTGGTTGGCCTGGAGGATACCCTGGCCGCCCATCGCGTTGGTCATCGTTACGCTGCCGCTGGCACTGGCGTCCGCAGCAATCTGCTTGACCCGGTTGCTCGTCAGGTTGGCGGTGTTGAATGACGATCCTTGTCCGCCATTTGCAGTCGTCGTCGTGGTGGTAGTCCTGGTGTTGGTCGTGGTCTGGCTCAGCGTCCCGCCATCCACCACCGAGTTGCTGAGGGCAGCTTTGACGTCGTTCAGGGTATTGCCCGAGAGCGTTGTGGTGGTGGTGTTGCCGGAGTCCTTGACACTTATCGAGTTCCTGCCGCCGTTGTTGGCGGAGGCGCCGAACATGCTGCCGGCCGTGCTCTGGGTGGTCGTCGTCGTCTTGGTATTGTCCGACCCCTTGATGGTGTTCTTGCCGCCGTTGTTGGCGTTGGGGCTCAAGGCTCCGGACGAGGTCAACGTGTTGGTCTTTTGATTGTTCGTGTTGATCGCCTTGCCGCCGGTCGTGGCCGCCGCGGTGCCGCCGGAGCTGCCGGTCGAAGTCGCGCCCAGATTATGCGTGCTGCTGTTGGAGTTGTTGGAGCCCTTTTCCGAGATCTTGCTGTCGTTATTAGCCGCCGGGCTTAGGGC
>JAFASL010000353.1 GCA_019244535.1 Alphaproteobacteria bacterium | reverse complement strand
CCCGAGCTGCCAAAATATCCGACCTATCCTCCAGGTAAATCTTACGAACCGGGGGCAAGCGGGTGAGCAGCTTCGCCGCTGTTGTTCTGCCACAAAAGGTCAGTGTTACATCGTGCACGGTCCACGCCGAGGCCCGCGTCTCCGGCGTCAATTTGCGTCGTACTTTTTTCGCCCGGCCGCGGGAAGTTGGGCATACGGAGCGGTGGGAACGCTCGTCCCCGTAATACCGGGTGCAAGCGTGAGCCGCTGGGTATCGGCGACCATAGCCCAGCTCTGATCCATGCCCGCCCAAGCACCGACATTGGTGGCGCCTCCGGGCATCTTCAGTCCCGACACGATGAGGGAAGGCGTCGGGTTGATTGGAAGACGTTGCCATTGAAATCGTACATTTGGCGGGTGATCGCGAGCCGGTCCGCGGTCATCCCGACTCCAAGGGAATCTGCATATATGGAGCCCGACGATTTCGCGTCCGTCGGTGTTGGGGCCCCGGCGATCACCGCTTTCTCAAAGCTCTCGCGGGCCTCCCTAGCATTCTCGCTATGCCTCAGCTGATCCCGGGGCCGAGCGCCAGCATCGCGAACATGTCAGCTTCATCGTCCGCCGCCGTCCGGTGTCGCCAGCGCCGGGCCGATGAGTCGCTCATCTACTGACAGCTATTGAGGAGGCGATTGCCTGTCGATCTCATCCAACCTAAAACATCCATCGGGGAACGCGTTCCATTGCCGCGTGTCATGCGCTCGTCATTATCGACGAAGGGGAGAAGTGTATGCGATGCCGATCACGACTGTGCTTCTGGGCTGCATTTGCGGTCTGTGTGCTCTTTACCGTGGTGGCTCAGGCGCAGATCAACCCGTTCCGCGGCAGCGGGAGCCGGGGCCTCTCGCCGGAGGACAATCAGCTTCTGTTCGATAGCGTGGCCCGGCTGAATGCGGCCGAACCGAGCCACGCCGGGCTTTCGGAGCCATGGAGCAATCCGCAGACCGGCAGCTCTGGTACTTCCACGATACTCCGTGTCTTCCGCTCCGGTAGCATGCCGTGCCACCTGGTGCGGCATCACGTAATTGTCGCCGGCCGGCCGGCCCCGGACTACCGGCTAACCTGGTGCCGCACCCCAAGCGGCGAGTGGAAGACCAAGGGCTGACCCACGCGCGGCGGGCGCCGCATTGGGGTGCAGGTTTTGAACGGCGCCCTTGCCGCTTTCTACCAAGAGAACCGAGGCCCAGAACTTATCTTCGACAGCCGGGATATCACTGGGACTCCCAACATAGTTTTGGGATCCCAAGCAAAAGACAAACTAAACAGAGGTCGTTAGGCTGCTCGCTCCTCCGAGGTACCGGTCGCACCGGCGGCGATATCTGGATCGGGGCAAAACTTTGGGGGACACTCAAACCGCCGCTCTTCGGGACTCTGGAGCACAGGATTGATGACCGAAGCAGTTGCGACGACTGGCGCTGAGCCCGAGCCGCGCGCTTCCTGGCTGGCGATGATTGTTGTCGCCCTGGGCCAGGTTCTCATGTCTTTCAATATTAACGCCCTGCGCGTGTCGGTCGGGGGCATTGTCGCCAGCTTCAACACCTCTCCGACTACGGTTGGGACGGCCATCGTCATTCATTCGCTCATCGTCGCCGGACTCGTCATGGTCGGCGCCAAGATCGCCGCACGCTACGGTGCGCGGCTGGTTTTTCAGGCGACGGCGGGCCTCTTCGGCGGGGCCGTGATGATCATGGCGCTGAGCCCGAGCGCGACGCTGATGATCGCGGCTCAGGCGGTCGCCGGCGCCGCGTCGGCTGCACTGGTCCCGACGCTCGTCGTGCTGATCGCCGCCAATTATCGCGGCCGGCAGCAGACGCAAGCCCTCGGTTGGCTCGGTGCGTCGGAGGCAATGGGCGGCGTCGTGGCGTTTCTGGTAGCCGGCTCCCTTGGCACATGGATCGGCTGGCGCTACCCCTTCGCGCTGCTCGCCGTCCTCGGCGCCGGCGTCTTTTTCCTAGGCAGGCGCCTGAGCCCGGTCGAGGGCCAACGCGACCTGAAGATCGACTGGGTCGGCTTCGGCCTGGTAGCCCTCGCCATCCCTCTAATCAGCATCGGCTTCAACAGCATCAACAGCTGGGGGCTGTTGTTGGCGGAGCCGACCGCGCCGTTCGGCATACTCGGATTGTCGCCGGCGCCGGTCATGATAATCGTCGGTATTGTGCTCGGTCAGGCTTTCTTTGCCTGGTCGAGGAGGCGTCGCGCCGCACAGAGGACGCCCCTGATCGATCCGCAGGTCATCGCGCGACCGCGGCAGCGCGCCGCAGTGTTCACGATGTTTATGATCGTCATGCTCGGTTCGGCGGTCAGCTTTCTGATCCCGCTCTATATCGAGATTGTTCAAGGGCGCAGCAGCCTCGAGACCGCTTTCGCTATCATCCCTTACTCGCTATCGATCTTTGTCGCGGCGGCCCTGGCCTCGCGCCTCCTCGACTGGGTCAGCTCACGCCTCGTCGCGCGCTGCGCCTTTGTGATGGTTGCCGTCGCGCTCGCATCGCTCGGGGTGGTTATCAGGAACGAGTGGGAAACCCTTATGGTGATCTTAGGATTGATCGTACTCGGTCTTGGGCAAGGGGCGCTGGTGACCACCGTGTTCAACGTCCTCACCGCGGCGTCGCCCGAGGCGCTGGCCGGCGATGTCGCCTCACTGCGCGGCACCACCAACAACCTCGCCGGCGCCGTCGGCACGGCGATCGCCGGCGCACTGTTGATCGGCGTGCTGAGCGCGAGCGTCACGAGAGAACTGGCCGAAAACCCGGTCATCCCGGAGGACCTGAAGGCTCAGGTCGATCTCGACAACATCGACTTCGTCAGCAACGACCATTTGCTGGAAGTGCTGGCAGAGACGACGGCTGCCTCCAAGCAAGTAAGCGAGGCGGTACGCATCAACACAGAAGGCCGCAGCCGCGCGCTGAGGATCTGCTTTCTCGCGTTGACCGGCCTCGCGCTGGTCGCAATTTTTCCTGCCGGCGGTCTGCCGGGATATGATGCGACGGCGCGCGCTCGGCGCCGCCGGTGAGAGGGGATCGGGATGAACAGGCAGCCGGAAAAGTCGATCAAGCTCGCCCTGCAAGGCGGCGGCTCGCACGGCGCCTTCGCCTGGGGTGTGCTCGACCGGCTTCTCGAAGACGAGCGGCTCCACATCGCCGCCGTCAGCGGCACCAGCGCGGGTGCGATGAACGCTGTCGCTCTCGCTGATGGCATTGCCCGCGGTGGCCCCTCTGAAGCGCGCAAATGTCTCGAGAAATTCTGGCGGGCGACCAGCGCCGCGGCTCAGTACAGCCCGGTCCGGCGGTCGCTTTTCGACATCTTCATGGGGAATTGGAGCCTCGACACATCGCCGAGCTATATTTTCATGGATCACCTGTCGCGCGTGTTGTCACCATACGATCTCAATCCCGTGAACTTCAATCCGCTGCGTGACGTGGTCGCGCGCTGCATCGATTTCGACAGCGTCAACGATCAGCGCGGGCTGAAATTGTTTTTGACTGCAACGAATGTACGCACCGGCAAACCCAAGATATTCCGGCAGCCCGAGATCCGGCTCGACAGCGTCATGGCGTCGGCATGCCTGCCGTTTCTGTTCAAAGCCGTGGAAATCGATGGGGAGGCCTATTGGGACGGCGGCTACATGGGCAACCCGGCTCTCTTTCCGCTGGTCGACGAATGCGATGCCGGCGATATCGTGCTTATCCAGATCAATCCGTTCTACCGCCCCGATATCCCGCGAACCGCTCGGGACATCCAGAACCGGCTGAACGAGATCACGTTCAATACGAGCCTGCTGAAAGAGCTGCGCTCACTCGCCTTCCTCTGGGAGATCATCCAGTACGAGAACCTCGAGCGCGAGCGCTTCCGGGACGCGCATGTCCATGCGATCCACGACGAGAAGACGATGCTCGGGCTTGGCGTTTCCAGCAAACTCAATGCTGAATGGGCCTTTCTCACTCATCTGCGGGATTGCGGAAGAAAAGCCGCAGAGGATTGGCTGTCGCGGCATTATGGGGATATCGGTACCCGCAATACGCTGGACCTCTCCTGGGTTTTCGATGAAAGCCTCAGACCCGCGCATCTGCCGGAAGGGGCGGAACGCGGATCCGCCATCAAGGAGGCCGCCCAATTGCGTGCCGCGGCGCAATCCTAAGCATGTGACGCAATGGGATTGTTCGGCATCCTGCTCGGCCTGGCGCTGCTCGTCTGGCTGGCGTACCGCGGCTGGACCATCTTGTTGCTGGCGCCAGCGGCGGCGCTGATCGCCGCGGCTTTTGCTGGAGGGCCGCTGCTTGCCTACTGGACAGAGACCTTCATGGACAGCGCCTCGCGCTTTATCGCCCAATTCTTCCCGCTGTTCCTGCTCGGAGCCCTGTTCGGCAAGCTGATGGAAGACAGCGGTTCCGTCGCGGCGATCGCCGAATTCATGACCAAACGGTTGGGCCCGCAGCGCGCAATCCTGACGGTCGTGCTGGCCGGCGCCATTGTGACCTATGGCGGGGTCAGCCTGTTTGTAGCATTTTTTGTGCTCGTGCCGATGGCCCAATCACTGTTTCGCACCGCCGGGATTCCCAATCGGTTGATCCCGGCGGCGGTGTTGTTGGGAACCTCGAGCTTCACGATGTCAGCGCTGCCGGGGACCCCGGCGATCCAGAACGCAATTCCAATTCCGTTTTTTGGCACCAATCCATTGGCGGCGCCGGGTCTCGGCCTCATTGCGTCGGCGATTATGGCCGCCTTTGGATTGTGGTGGCTGGCCCGCACCGCGGCTGCCGCCCGCAGCCGAGCGGAGGGCTTCGGCCCCCCGAGCTGGGGCTCCCCTGCCGCCGCGGCCGAAGACGAGACGGTCCGGCAGCGCGCCACGACGGCGCGCGAGTTCGACCCTCGCGAGGTCGACCGCGGGCACCCGAGCGGCATCACGCCGCCGATCGGTGTCGCGGCCCTGCCGCTCGTTGTTGTGATCAGCGTCAATGTCCTCATGACGCTGGTTGTTCTGCCCCGCCTCGATGCATCGTTCTTGGCGCAAGAGCGGTTCGGCGCGACATCGCTGTCGGCCGTCGCAGGCGTGTGGTCGGTTGTGACGGCGTTGCTGGCCGCCATTCTGACGGTCGTGATCATCAACCTGCAGCGCTTTCGCGGTTTGCGCGAGACAATCGATTCAGGTGCCAACGCTTCTGTCTTGCCGATTATTAGCGTCGCCAGCCTGGTCGGTTTTGGCGCGGTGGTCGCCGCAGTACCGGCGTTCGATCTCGTGCGCCACTGGGTGCTGTCGATCGGAGGGGGCCCCCTGGTCTCGCTGGCGGTGGCAACCAACTTGCTCTCCGCTTTGACGGGCTCCGCCTCGGGCGGGCTGACGATTGCGCTGGATGCGCTTGGCAGCACATATATGCGTCTCGCCTCCGAGCACGGTATCGACCCGGCGCTGCTGCACCGGATCGCCGTGATGAGCGCCGGAACGCTCGACAGCCTGCCGCAGAACGGGGCCGTCGTGACCGTCCTGGCGGTCTGCGGAACAACGCACAGCGAAAGCTACTTCGATATCGTAATGACGGCGATTGTCGGCCCGATAATGGCGCTCGTCGTGGTGATCGCACTCGGTTCTGCCTTCGGTTCGTTCTGAATGGTGCTGGCCATCATCTGACAATTTTGACTTCACTGCAGAAGGGAGGCGTAGTCATGACCTTAAGGGGATGCACTGCTGTTACGGCAGCGCTGCTGTTGACGCCTGGTGTGGGGTACGCGGCGACAGAGGCGAATTTCGCGGCCAGGACGACCGGCGATTTGGTTGAGCTTTGCACTGCGGCTCCTGACAATCCGATTGGGGCTGCAGCGGTGAATTTCTGCGAGGGCTTCGCGCAAGGCGCGGTTCTGGTGGAAATGCAGAACATGGCAGCATTCCGAGGGTCAAAGCTGTTCTGCCTGCCAAACCCGCCGCCATCACGCAATGAAGCGCTGAGCGAGTTCGTCAACTGGGCACGCGTATCACCAGACCGCATGTCGGTGTCGTCGACCGACGGATTGTTCCGGTTCCTGAGTGAACGCTATCCCTGCTCGCAATCGCGTTGATCAACCGTTATGGGGAATACGATGAAGAAATTACTGCTGCTCGCGGCCATCGCTCTGCCGGCTGGCGCCTGCGCCGACATGACACCAACCCAGCAGCGGGCCATGACCGGCACGGCGATCGGCGCCGGCGGGGGCGCGATACTTGGTGCGATAGGCGGCAACGCCGGGCTTGGCGCCGCCGCCGGGGCGGGCGCGGGATTGCTCGGCGGGCTCCTCGTCGATCAGTCGCGACGGAGCCAGGACGCGGCGTTTCAACAGGGCTTCGCAGCCGGACAACAGAGCCGGTGAGCGCACCGCGATGGTAGCGGTCATCGAGGGGCAAGAAGAAGCGGGCGGCGCCCGGTATATCGATTTCAAAGTGTCACGCAACCCAGCTGACCCCGATCGTGCTATTGCAAGCTGGCGATTTCCCGACAGCGGTATCGCAATCAGTGAGAGCAAGCCCGGCAATACCATGGAGATGGAGTTGCGCTTTGCCGTCGATTGCGCGGATCAGCACGGGATCCCGTTCGTCTGCGTCAACGATCCCGAAGAATTATTCCCGCCCTGGACCCGCCCGAGGATAAGCTTGTAGCTGTTCGAAACCCTATGCCACCGCCACAGTGGCGCGCCGCTTTGCCGCCCTGGGCCAAAGCGCTGCGACGAGCGGCAAAATTTCTTCGATGAGCCGGCGCGTCTGCGCCAGCATGTCGTCGTCGCCGCGTGCGGCTGGGCGCAATATGAATTTGGAGATTCCCGCATCAACATAGGCGGAGATGCGCGCGAGGATCGCCTCGGCGTCGCCAATCGCGAAATAGCGGGCAGGGTCGCGGCCGGTGCGCTTCCGGTAGGCCTCGAACAGCCGGTCGAGACCGGGATCCTCCGGTCGGCCAAAGCGGAACGGGATGCCGGCACCATAATGATCGTCATCGATCTCGCGCCCCTCGGCAAAGGCAGCGGCGCGAATGCCGGCGATCACGGGAGCGACCTGGTCCGGGGTTTCGGCCCCCGCCTGCCAGCCGGTACCAAAGCGCGCGGTGCGCCGGATCGCCGCTTCTGACGAACCGCCAATCCACATCGGCGGATCGGGCTGCACCGGCTTTGGTGAGATCGAGGCGCCCGCGAGGCGATAATGCACGCCCTCGAAATCGACCGTCTCTTCGCGCCACAGGCGACCGATGACCTCCAGCCCCTCGTCGGTCTTGCGGCCGCGCGTCTTGGTGTCAAGATTGAGCGTGCGCCACTCCGGTCCGAGCGGGCTGCCGATACCAAAGGCCGGCAACAGGCGGCCTTCGGACAGGAAATCGATTGTCGCGCATTGCTTGGCAACGAGAACCGCGTCGCGCAATGCCAGCGAGAGCACATTGACACCGAATTTGAGCCGCCGCGTGCGCCCGGCGAGGGCCGCCATGACCGACATGCATTCGAGGATCGGCTCGCGACTGACAAGTCGGTCGGTCTGCCACAGCGAGTCGACACCGCCCGCCTCGCAAAGGTCGACCCAGCGCCAAAAGCCGCCGACGCCGGAAAACGGAAACTCCATCAAGCCGAGCCCGATTGCGACATTCTTCGGCATCGTTCTTCCTCCTGTGCTCACGCCTCCATGTAGTGGTTGAGCTCGGGCGTCGTCAGCGCTCTGTCGACGTAATGAAAGGTGCCGCTTTCCTTCGCCTCCGTTGCGGCTGCAATCAGCGCTCCCATCGCCGCCCGGTAGAGGGAGGTGGCCAAGCTGATGCGACGGACGCCGGCAGCCTCAAGTTCCGCCTGTGGGAACGACTTGCCTTTGATGCCGGCCATGAAATTGAAAGGCTTGGAGAGCGCCGCGCATACGGTTCTGACCGCCTGGATGTCAGGCAGGCCGGGCGCCATCAGGACATCGGCGCCGGCCTTCTCATAGGCCTGCAAACGTTTGATCGTATCGTCCAGATTGGGGTTACCGCGCAGGAAATTTTCCGATCGCGCGGTCAGAGTAAAGGCAAAGCCTAGCGACCGCGCCGCCGCCGCCGCTGCCGCGACCCGCTCCGTCGCCTCGCTCAAATCGTAGAGCGGACGGTTTTTCTCCCCGGTGGCGTCCTCGATCGAGCAGCCGACCAATCCGGTCGCCGCGGCGTGGCGCACGGTCTCCGCCGCGAAGGCGGGCGCGTGGCCGAACCCATTTTCGAGATCCGCCGAAACCGGGAGATCTACAGCGGCAGCTACCGCCCGAGCATGCGCCAGCGCCTCCTCGCGCCGCACATTGCCGTCGCGCCGGCCAAGGGTGCCGGCAAAGGCGCCGCTCGAGGTAGCCAGCGCGCGAAAGCCGAGACCGGCCAGGATGCGCGCCGAACCGGCATCCCAAGGGTTGGGGATTACGAATGCACCCTGTCCCTGGTGCAATGCGCGGAAACGGTCGGCTTTTTCGCTCTGGGTGGGTGTCATGGACTGGCTCCTGACATGAATTGTCGGACTATATCGGGCAGCTTGTTATCGCGGCCGATCGCCTGTCGGAACGGGCGGGTAGTATTGCGGTGCTTCGGCGCGGTCAAACATTCCATAGTCGCGGATCACCCGAACCCGGCGGTGCCGGATCCCCCCGCTTTCCGGCAAGCCTGTCGCAGCCGTCACCTCGCGCCACGAGGTGAGGAGAATGAATTTTCGGGGCTGAACGATGCTTTCGAAAACATCCCAGTCGAGCAGCTCGGGATCGGCTGCGCCGGGCATTCCGAGCAGTTTGCTAACAGAGCCGGCATCCGGGTTGGGAGGCAGTCCTTGCAGAGGGGCGTCCGTGAGTACAATCAGCTTGGCCTCAGCGATCGTCTCGTCAAAGCGCTGCTCGCGCAGGATCTCGCCGGCGGGCAGCCGATTGTCGGCGACGATCTCGCCGACCCGCAGATGATAGTCGCCGAAAACCTCGGTCCGGCCCTTTTTCTGGACTTCATGATGACGGGCGTCGGTGCGCCAGCGGATCACCGCCTTCTCGTCCCGCCATATCGACAGGGACAACAGCCAGCCCTTTCGGCACAAACTCGAAAACCGCTCGTTCTCGATAAAGCCGTCGATCTGCTCCAGCTCGGGCCGCAGCATTTTCGCGTAGCCTAGATAGGCCTCCCACTGTTCCGGTTTCGGGTTCACTTCGAAAATCACGGCAAACATGGTGGAGCCCTCCGCTAGATTCTTTCTTCACTTGGCAGACGGGCCGACCCCGATCAATACGGCCAATTCCGTAGTGTCGGGCGATGACAGCGTCGACCAGCATTCTTACGTTCGCAGCATGCCAGCATTACAGCCATCTCTCGCCGAAGTCGCCGCGCTGGTCGGGAACCCCGCGCGCGCCAACATGCTGCAGGCCCTTGTCGACGGGCGGGCGCTCACCGCCTCGGAACTCGCCTGTGCCGGCGGCGTTGCGCCACAGACCGCCAGCGAGCATCTCGCCAAGCTGACGGAAGGCCGGCTGCTCGCCCTCGCAAAGCAAGGCCGGCACTCCTATTACCGGCTGGCGTCGCCGCTGATCGCGACAATGCTCGAGAGCATCATGGCGGTCGCCGCCGACGGTCCGGCCCGGTATCAGCCGCGCTGGCGGGGCGGCGATGCGCTGCGCAATGCCCGCACTTGCTACGATCATCTGGCCGGGCGCCTCGGCGTGGCAATGGCGGACGCGCTGGTGGACCGCGACCACATCGCGTTGTCCGAGGACGGCGGCATCGTCACGCCGCAAGGAGAAACCTTCTTCCTCAGCTTCGGCATTGATCTGCGCGACCGGACCCGCTCGCGCCGCCCGTTCTGCCGGCCCTGCCTCGATTGGAGCGAGCGCCGCACGCATCTCGCCGGCGCGGTCGGCGCGGCCCTTGCCGAACGCTGCTTCGAGCTCGGCTGGATCGGCCGTATGCGCGATAGCCGCGCCGTTCTCGTGACAGCAAAGGGCGAGCGCGGGTTCTCGGAAACCTTTGGCATCTTGCCCACCGCCTGAGCATTGCGTTCACCGCGTGAGTTGTGGCCCTTTGCCGCTCGGTCAGCCGAGCGAAAAGGGGAAAGTGCGGATGCGCGTTTTCACGACACTGCCGCAGGAGGATCTGCGCAAGGTCGGGCCGGCGGCTCGAACGATCGAGGCCGATGGCTACGATGGCGTCCACTCGATGGAGAACAAGCACGACCCCTTTCTGGCGCTCGCGGTGGCGGGTGCCGCGACCGAACGGATCGAATTGCACACCAGCGTCGCGATCGCCTTTGCCCGAACCCCGATGGCAGTCGCCGAGGTCGGTTGGGATCTGGCGGGTGCGACTGGCGGCCGGTTCGTGCTCGGACTGGGCTCGCAAGTCCGGGCGCACAACGAGCGGCGCTTCTCGGTGCCGTGGACGCCCCCCGCACCGCGCATGCGCGAGTATGTGCAGGTCCTGCGCGCGATCTGGCGTTGCTGGAAAACCGGGGAACGGCCCGGCTATGAGGGCCAGCACTACCGTTTTACGCTGATGACCCCGAACTTCGCGCCCGAACCGATCGATGCGCCGCCTCCCGCGGTGACGATTGCCGCCGTAGGTCCGGCAATGCTTAAGGTCGCGGCCGAGGAATGCGACGGCGTCAAATTGCACGGCTTCTGCACCCGACGGTACATCGAGCAAGCGGTTATGCCGCGGCTCGTGGAAGGCCTCGCCAAGGCCGGGCGCAAGCGCGAGAATTACGAGATCTCAGGCGGCGGATTTCTTGCGACCGGTCCCGACGACGCGACGGTAGCGCGCATGTTCGGGTGGGTGCGCGAACGCGTTGCCTTCTACGGCTCGACCCAGGCCTATTGGCCGGTCCTGGCGCTGCACGGGCTCGAGGATCTCGGCCACAAGCTCAACGCAATGACGCGGCAAGGGAGGTGGACCGAGATGGCGAAGGAGGTGCCGGACGATGTCGTGCACCTGTTCGCCGCAGTCGGCCGCTATGATCAGATCGTCAAGGCCATTGCAGAGCGGTTTGGCGGGTTGACGGACGCGCTGAACGCCCGCGCCAACGCCGCCCAGCCGGGTCCTCTGCCGCGCGACCTGATCCAAGACATCCGCCGCATCCCGCACGCCTTCCGGAGGTTCAGGCGCGCCGAGGGCTAATGCTTCGGCGGTACCCTCAGTGGTGAAAGAGGTTGAGCGCCGAGCCCTTGCGGAACCATCCGAGCTGCGAGGCGCTGAAGGTATGGTTGAGCCGCAATGTCTCGGTCGTGCCGTCGGCATGCTTGATGCGGCACTCGACCGGCTGCCCGGGCGCCATTTCCTCCAGCCCGACGAGGCTGATGCGGTCATCCACCCGAATGCGGTCGTAATCCGCCGGGTCTTGGAAGGTCAGCGCCAGGAGGCCCTGTTTCTTCAGGTTGGATTCGTGGATGCGCGCGAAGCTGCGGGCGATGACCGCTGCACCTCCTAAGAGGCGCGGCGACAGCGCAGCGTGCTCGCGGCTGCTGCCTTCACCATAATTGTGGTCGCCGACTGCGACCCACCGAACTCCGTGAGCCTTGTAGTATCGCGCGATCTTGCCGATCGGCTCGCCCTTTTCGCCGGTCAGCACGTTGACGCCGGTGCCGGCCTCGCCGTTGAAGGCGTTGGTCGCGCCCATGAACATGTTGTCGCTGAACTTGTCCAGATGGCCGCGGTAGCGCAGCCAAGGGCCGGCGGGCGAGATGTGGTCGGTCGTCGTCTTGCCCTTGGTCTTTATCAGCACCGGCATGTCCACAAAGTCCTTGTGGTCCCACGCGGCCCACGGCTCCATCAATTGCAGCCGCTCGCTGTTCGGGTCGACATCGAGCTTGATTGCGCTGCCGTCCTCGGGCGGCGCGATGTAGGTGGCAAGCCCAGGATCGAAACCGTGGGCCGGCACCTCCGGTGCGGGTTTGGGCGCGTCGAGCCGGAACGGTTTGCCGTCGGCCCCGGCCAACGTGTCGGTCAGCGGGTTGAACGACAGCCGCTTCGCCAATGCAAAAGCGGTCACGATCTCCGGGCTGCCGATAAAGTTCATTGTGGTCGGCGATCCGTCATTGCGCCGCGGGAAATTGCGGTTGTACGAGGTCACGATCGTATTTGGCACCGCGTCTGCCGCGACAGACCTGCGCCATTGGCCGATGCACGGCCCGCAGGCATTGGCCAGCACCGTGCCGCCAACATCCTTCAGTGACTGCATCTGGCCGTCGCGCTCGATCGTCGCGCGCACCTGCTCCGAGCCTGGGGTGACGAGGAACGGTACGGCGGCGTGCAACCCATGCGCTTTTGCTTGCTCGGCGACGTCGGCGGCGCGGCTCATGTCTTCATAGGAAGAGTTCGTACAGCTGCCGATCAGGGCGGTCGAGATCTCGTCGATGAATTCGTTTTTCGGGTCGGCGACCTCGGCGGCGAGCTTCGAGATCGGCCGGGCTCGGTCGGGCGAATGGGGGCCGACGACATAGGGTTCGAGCTTCGACAGATCGAGCTCGACGACGCGGTCGTAGTACTTCGCCGGATCGGCCTCGACCTCCTTGTCGGGTTCGAGCAGATGCTGGTTCTGCTGCATCAGCGGGACGAGGCCTTCCTTGCCAGTCGCGCGCAGATAGCGGGCCATGTGCTCGTCGGCCGGGAAGACCGAGGTAGTGGCGCCGAGTTCGGCTCCCATATTGGTGATCGTCGCCTTGCCGGTGGCACTGATCGTGCGCGCGCCGGGGCCGATGTATTCGACGATGGCATTTGTTCCGCCGGAGACGGTCAGCTGGCCGGCGACGTAGAGGATGACGTCCTTGGGCGCGGTCCACCCACCCATGCTGCTGGTCAGATACACCGCGATGTGCTTCGGGTAGAGCACCTCCCAAGGCAATCCGGCGATGACTTCGACCGCGTCGGCGCCGCCGACCCCGACCGCGCAGGCGCCGAGACCGCCGGCATTCGGGGTGTGCGAGTCGGTGCCGATGATCAATTCACCCGGAAAGGCGTATTGCTCCAGCACCACTTGGTGGATGATGCCGGCGCCCGGCCCCCAGAAGCCCAGGCCGTACTTCGCGGCGGCAGATCGCAGAAAGTCGTAGACTTCCTTGTTCTCGGCCAATGACTCGCGCAGATCCGAGGCGCCCTCGACTCGCGCCTGGATCAGGTGGTCGCAGTGGATCGTCGCCGGCACCGCGACCTTGTCGCGCCGGGTCTGCATGAATTGCAGCAACCCGGTCTGCCCGAGCACATCCTGGAAGACGACTCGATCGGGACGGGTCAATAGGTAGCTCTTGCCTGGCTCGAGCTCTTGGTGCTCGGGATCATCGAGATGGCCGAGCAAGATCTTGTCGGCCAGGGTCAGCGGCTTACCCAATCGGCGCCGGACCACCGCGAGGTTCCGCGCCATCGTCGCGTAGACCGCAGCCGCCATTTCCGGTGTCGACTCGATAGCACCCATTGTCCAGCCCTTCTTGCGTTTTGTTTGGAGCACCCAAACGAATCTCGCAACGGACGAGATGGCGGGGTGCGATGCAGGTAAATATGGGCAACATGCCGGAGCGGGCCAAAGCCGTCCAGGAAATCTTGGGCCCCCGCCCGAGCCCCTCTCCGCCCTTCAAGGGGGAGAGGGAGGGGCGTCGCCCACGGGTCCGCGCAGAGCGCGGCCCTAGGACAGGCTCCGCGATGGGAGGGTGAGATGGGTGGCGCCTTGTGTGGCTGGAGCGCCCCCTCACCCCTACCCTCGCCCCGGCCGGCAGGAGGAGAGGAGATATCCGTCAGATCGCGTCGAGCTGCCAGGCTACGTCGTTGGCGATGCCCCAGAGATAGCCGATGTCGGTTTGACCGACGAGCGCGTAGGCGCGCCCCTGGTGCCGCCAATAAAGCAGGTTGACATCCTGGCGGCGCGCCAGGGTCGGCGGAATGTCCGATTGCTTCGAGGACCCGATGATCAGAGTGAGCGGCCCGATCGCCTTGTTCTCCGTCGTGTAGACGAGCTGCGCCGCGGGGCGGCCTTCGGCCACGACGAGACGCGCGCCGCGGAATGTCAGCCCCCAAGGTTTGAGGTCCGGCAGCCGCACTTCCTGCGGCAGGCTCTGGCTGATCTTCTGCAGCGCCTCGCGCGGATCGCTGGTGGCCGGCACATCGATCAACGCGCCGTCGCCGGCGCTCGCGGCGAGCTTGAAATAGCCGGCGGCATTGTCGAGCCAGAGGTTGTCGGCGGCGGCCATTTCGACCCCGGGCTGCTTGCCGCCGAGTGTCGCCGGCAGCAGCTTGGCGACGCTGAGATACGCGACGGAACCGCCGAGCAGCATGCCACACAGGGAGGCGGCGAGCGGCACCCCGAACCACCAGCTGCGGCCGGCGGAGGCTGGGGCAGCAGATCCGGCGCGTTTGAAAGGAAGAACTTGCGCGCTCGGCTTCGCTGAAGGGCTCTCTCCGCGTGCGACTGCGATCAGCCGCTCGGGCACCGGCTCGTGCATGACCTCGTCAAACGCCGAACGCACCAGCGCAGCCGATTCCGCGAATGCGGCCAGCTTGTCGCGAGCCGCCGGATCGGCGTCGAGCCAAGCTTCGATGTCGCGCCGCTCGGACGCATCGACCTCGCCGTCGAGATAGGCGATCAGACGATCGTCACTGCGCTTCAGCATTGTCGATACTCCTGCGCATCCCGCCGCCCGCTTCGAGCTGCTGCTGCAGTGCGATGCGGGCGCGCGCGAGACGGCTCATGATCGTCCCCACCGGAACGCGAACGACTTCGGCGGCCTCCTTGTAGCTGAGCCCATCAACCGTAACGAGCAGCAGCGCCGTGCGCTGATCGGGGGGCAGGCGGTCGACCGCGCGCCGCACCTCCTCGAGCGCGAGCCGC
>JAFASL010000317.1 GCA_019244535.1 Alphaproteobacteria bacterium | reverse complement strand
GCCGACGGTTGGAATGCCGCGCGCTTCGAGATCCGCCATGTCATGCGTACAGCACGAAATGCAGGACCCTCAGTCGGACAATCCTTCGATGACGAGATTGACTTCGGCAGCAATCTGCTGCCGCAGCGGCAACGGTGCGACCCGCGTATTTGTCGGCTTCGCATAGTGCCTGACGGCTATGCCCCGCTCGCTGAGCCGCTCGCCTAGCCGGCGCAGAAACACATCGCCGCGCGGTTTGGCGATATCGAGAATCCCGATTGTCAGTCCGTCGAGGCGCTCTGGCCGCGGCAGACGCGGGCGTATCGTCGGACTTCGCTCCGATGTCGGATCGAGTAAGACAGTCATGTGTACCTCCTTGTGCCCTCACCATCGTTCCCGCGAAAGCGCGAACCCGGGACCCAGAGGACAGACCGGCCGCCCTGGGCCCCGCTTGCGCGGGGGCGACGATAGGTTGATTAATTCCTGAGCTCCTTCGTTACGGGCAGACTGCTGCGAGGGCCGCCGGCGGACCAGCCGCCGATGATGCCGGAGAACATTCCGGCATCGCCGCCGGCGCGGACGATCATGATCCCCCCGGGACGGAATTTGTTGACCATTTTGCCGGCGAGAGAGGGTGGACCACCTTCGGCAATACCCTTGGCTCCGGTGACGAGCTCGTCGCCCGGGATTTCGCACAGCCGATAGAGTTCCTCGTAAAGCCGCGATTTCGACCAGCCGGCGTTCTTGAACGTACGGTGATGCTCCGGGCACACGACGAGCAGCGCGTCGCAGGAGGGCGCCGATTTGACGTTGTGGATCGCCTTGAGCGAGCCGGCAAAGCTGCGCGACAGGCTCTCGGGGTCGCGAGATTTCTGGTCGACAATGCCTTGCAGACCAAAGCCCGCGAAAACCGTTACCGCCGATTGCCCAGGCTTGATGCCGCGCTCGACCGAGAGCGGCTCCCAGCTCGACCCTTCCTCGTCTTCGGCAAAGCAATAGGTGTATTTGCCGGGGTTACCCAAGGTCGCGCGGTCGACCTCCTGCGGCCGTCCGCCGCCGATATTGCGGATCACTAATTGCAGCGCCCGGCCGATTGCGGCGTTGGCACGGTTGCCTTGGCCCAGTGCATTGCCCTTCGCGTTCATGCCGATCCGGCGGCGGATCGGCCCGTTGACGACGACCACCGGTCCGACAAACATCGTCGTCGCCAGCACGCCGTGCATCGCGAACTGTTCTTCGAGCACTGCTTCGACCGCCGCCAATACCACCGGCAGATATTCCGGTTTGCAGCCGGCCATCACCGCATTGACCGCAATCTTCTCGACCGTCGCCGGCGCAAGGTCGGGCGGCACCAGCCCGAGCACCTCCTGCGGGTCGCGCGACGTGCCGTCGAGCATACGCAGTACGCGCTCTTCGGTCGGCGGCACGAGAGGCAGCCCGTCCGACCAGCCGCGCGCGAACATCGCCTCGTGCTCGTCCTCCTCGTCGCCAATCGCAATGCGCCGCGATTTGAGCCCGGTCTCGTTGAACCGAATTTTGAGCCGTTCGATTGTCCCCGGCTCGACATTCTTGGCGCCGCAGCCGGGCCGCGCTTCGGGCAAATCGCGGCCGAGCCCGGCAATTCCGCTGAGCCGTTCCCAGTCGCGGCGGTCCCAGCCATAGGTGCGCCCGATCTCGCGCCCGCTTTCAAAACGGATCAGGGTCGGCACGATTTCGATCTGCAGCTTGTGGGATACCTCCAAAGAGCTGTCATCGATGCGCGCCGGAACGGTCGCCGGAAAGGAGGGGTCATCTTGCGTAAAGACGGTGACCCCGCCATTCGCCGCCAATTCGGCGAATACCGGGGCCGCCATCACACAGGTCGGACAATCGCGCTTGACAATCGCCACCAACCCGTCCCGCGGCAGAGTGCTCACTTCGTGCCCCGCGCTTATAACCTTGCGATAGCATGAACCGGTAGGCGGCAGGCGACAAGTCGATTGCGGCTAAGCGGTCTCGAGCACTGTCAGGATCGCCGCCCAGCTCAACAGGACGAAGCCGAGCGGGCGGCTCAGCCGCCGGCCCCAGGGCATGTTCTTTTCCAACGCCATGATCGCGCCGAGCAGCAGCATGTAGCCGACATTGCCGGTGCCGACGACAAACATCAGCAGCATGATCGCCCAGCAGCAGCCGACGCAAAATGCACCGTGATGCCCGCCGAGCACGAGCGCGTTCCACTTTGGCGAACGGCCGCGCCAATATTGGGTTATAAAGCCGAGTGGCGTGCGGCAGCGGTCGAGACAGCGGTACTTCAGCCGAGTGAACTGGAAGGCCCCGGCAATCGCCAGCACGATCGCGCCGAGCAGCCAGCCATTGACCGTCAGCCAGCTTGATTGCCCGACGATCAGGTGCAGTGCGGAATCCAATAGATGTGCGGCAAACCCGAACGCCGCCCACACCAGCAGGTAACCGGCAATCAGCAGGCCGACGAGGACACGCTGGTCCGCCCGCGCGACGGTGAGCCGCTCGAACCGTCGCACCAGCGGCAGCACCGTCGGCAGCATCATTGCCGTCGTCATCAGCAGACACCCGCCGACATACAAAAGGCCCGGCAGCAGCACGTCGCCTCTGGGGAGCGCATGGCAGATGTCGGCGGCGACGCCGATCTCGGTCCAACGTCCGTGGTCGAGATAGCGGCCATACGGGCTTTGCGCCCACAACCACAACGCTGCCCAGGCAGTGGCGATCAGCAAGCCGATGATCGGCACCAACCCGCGTTGGGCGCGTATCGCCGGCATCCAGCCCCGCGGAGCTCCCGGGCGTGTCGCCGGTCAGCCGTCGAAGACGAATACGCTTTGCAATGCGTTGTGCCCGCTCAGGTTGAGGTCGTGCCCCAATGCCGGCTGTTTCGAGCGGTAGGTTGCCGCTTTGCCGACAAAGACCGGCGCCCCCGGCACCGTCGAAAAGATCGTGTTGCTAAGGGTCGTCGTCGACCCGTCCGCACCCTTGTAGGGTTCGAGCTCGGCGTAGCTGACCTCGCCGATTTTGAGCGTGCCGCGGCCTTCATGGACATCGAAGGTGATCGCGGCCCGCTCGACCGAGACGACTTCGCCGACGAGTTTGGCGAAATCCGCAATCGGCCCGCCAAGCTTGCCCGAATACACGTTGAGGAGTGCCTCCTGCTGCGATTGCGACGCACCTTCGTCGACATAAAGGGCCACGCGGAAATTGCCTTGCAGTACATTCCCGGGAATGTGTGAGACCATCGCGATGGTCCTCCCCGCCACATCGACGCCGTCGATGGTGCCCTTGTCGAAATGGTACGCCAGCACGGAATCACAGGTCCCGTTATCCGGGTCCTCCCCGATCCAGCATGGGCACAGCACCCGACAGTCGCAGACCTCGAGCAGCTGCCCTTCCAGGTGATACGCCATTCCCGTCTCTCCCTGCAGTGAGTGAACCGGCGGTTAGCGACCGTCGGGCTATCGGCCGAGCGGCTTTTTATCGCGAAGATAATCATATCGCGCCTCCTCCCTGCGGCAGAAGCGAAATGTCGGCGGAGCGGGCGCTTGCACACGGCGCTTCTGCGGCTCAACCTGCGCACCCGGAACTCAGAGAGCGAGAGATCGTCATGCGGGTCGGGATCCATTTGCCGCATATCGGGCGCAAGGCGGGGCCGGAGGCGATCCGGCGCGCGGCGGTGCAGGCCGAGGAGCTGGGCTTCGCCGATGTCTGGTCGAGCGAGCACATCATCATTCCCCGCGGCGCTCCCTACCCGCCTTCCGCGGTCTTCTACGATCCCGTCCTGACCCTGACCTGGGCGGCCGCCCTCACGAAAAAGATCGGCCTCGGCACCAGCGTGCTGGTCTTGCCGATGCGCCACCCATTGCCGCTCGCCAAGGAATTGGCGACCTTGCAAAACCTGTCGGAGGGCCGATTGATCCTCGGCGCCGGGGTGGGCTGGATGGAAGCGGAGTTCGCTGCACTTGGCGCACCCTTTCGCGAGCGCGGCCGCCGCATGGACGAGGGCATTGCAATGATGCGCGCAATGTGGAGCGAAGACCCGGTCACCTTTCGAGCGCGCCACATCCCGGCGGTAATCGAGGACATGCGCCTGCTGCCGCAGCCGGTAAAGCCGATCCCGATCTGGATCGGCGGCAGCTCCGAGCCCGCGCTCACGCGCGCCGCACGGCTCGGCGACGGCTGGCACGGCTCGCGCCTTTCGCCCGCGGAGGCCTCGCCGATCGTGCGCCGTTTGCGTGAGCAGCGGCCTGAACCAGCCTTCACGATTTCGTTGCGCTATGGTTGGGACGGCAAGGATGACGGCGCGCTAGCCGGTCGGCTCTCCGGCTACCGCGAGGCCGGGATCGAGCACATCCTGCTGGAGCCTGCCGAACGCGAGATCGAGGACTGGCTGCGCGCCGTCGATCGCATCGCCCGTGTCGCGGAGGGCACCCGGCAATGAAGCTCGGCATCACGCTGCGGGTTCACCCCGAGTCCGGCATCGAGATGGAGACGGTATGGGAGGCCGAGCGGCTCGGCTATGACGCGGTGTGGTGCGGCGAGGCCTACGGCACCGATGCGGTTACGCCGGTCGCCTGGGTATTGGCGCAAACCAAAAAGATCAAGGCCGGCACCAGCATCATGCAGATGCCGGCGCGCACCCCGGCCTGCGCAGCAATGACCGCGATGACGTTGCAGGCGCTCTCCGGCAACCGGTTTCTCTGCGGGATCGGGCCGTCCGGTCCGCAGGTCGTCGAAGGCTGGCACGGTGTGCCGTTCGGCAAGCCGCTGCAGCGCACCCGCGAATACATCGCGATCATCCGCCAGATCCTCGAACGCAAGGGGCCGCTCGAATTCATCGGCGAGCAGTATCAAATCCCGTACGCCGGCCCCGGCGCGACAGGCCTCGGCAAGCCGCTCAGGAGCATCATCCATGGCGATCCGAGCCTGAAGATCTATACCGCCTCGTTCGCGCCCGCCGGATTGCGCACCGCCGGTGAGGTCGCGGACGGCGTGTTGCCGTTCTTCATGGCACCCGAGAAGGCCGAGGTGATCACGGGGCCGGCACTGGAGGGGATCGCCAAATCCGGGAATGGCAAGACCCTCGCCGATTTCGACATTGCGCCCTATGTCCGCGTGGCGCTGGGCGACGACCTCGCGGTCTGCCGCGATGCGATCAGGCCACAGCTTGCCCTTTACATCGGCGGCATGGGAGCACGCTCGAAAAACTACTACAACGATCTGGCCAAGCGCTTCGGATACGAGGCGGCCGCTGTCGAGATCCAGGAGCTTTATCTCGCGGGCCGGCGCAAGGAAGCCGAGGCCGCGGTGCCGGACGCGCTGATCGACGAGACCTCGCTGGTCGGGCCGCAGCAGCGGATCAGTGATCGGCTCGCAGCCTGGAAGGAACTCGCAAAGGATCACCGGATCGGCACTTTGGTGCTTGCCGGCGCGACGCCGCAGGCATTGCGCGTCGTCGCCGAAGCCGTGCTTTGAGTTTGGCCAATCCGCTCTTACAGGCGATCCGAGTCGATCGAGATTGAAGCGGGGCGGTCGCTGCCGACAAAGATTGGCCGGATGACGTGGGATTTGAAACGCCACGTCTCGTCGTCGCCGAGAAGGCATGTTGCAGCGAAATCCGCTATCATCGCCGGTGGTCTCATCCGCTCGATTGGCGGCGGGCCGTCCGCCCGGTAGAGGCTCATGACTCCGCCCGCCTGGGCGCTGCGTGCCCCGTCCCGAAATACGCGGACGTTCGAGATGAGGTGGCGCGTGGTGATCGTGCCGTGCCGCCCGCGCCGGGCATAGAAGGCGCGGATCTTCTCCGCGCCTTCGAAGCGGTTAGTGCCGACACTGTAAACTGCGTCGGGCAGGTAAAATTCGTGCGCAAGGCTCCCACCGTTGTCGTCGACCTCGGCCCAATAATCGGCAATAAGCCGATTGAGCGAATACCACAAAGTTGCATCATCGCTGTCGAGCATGTTCTTACGTGCCTCCCTGGACCACCTGACATTACCGCCCAGATTACCCGCTTCGCGGCGCGGGTTGGACGCCAATCTGCGGACGGGTTTTGCCGTTTTGCAGATGCCCGGGCATGGTATCCTCATTAGAATTGGAACTGCTGAAGATCTGGGTAGGACGCGCGCGAGTTGCGGCTGGATAGGCATCGATGACGGAATTGCTGGCCCCTCTTGCCGACGCGATAAAGCGCGACGGTTTTGCTTTCGTTCGCGCACCCGAAATGAACCAACTTGTGGAGCCGGCCGGTCTCGATGATTGGGAGGGATTTGCCGCGACCTGGGGCGATCTCGGTGTCGACACATACATGGCCGATGGGGGACGTTACCGCCGCCGCAGGTTCGGGGTGTTTCGCGCCGCTCCGGGCGGGATCACCCGCAAGCCGCATCAGCCCCACTACCAGAGCCGGGACTACAACCCGCTGAATGGCGGTGTAGAGCGCTGGTTCGAGCCGGTCACGGAGGCGGTCGCGCGGCACCCGGCGATGCTTGCGATCCTGCGCACCTGCCAGTCGTTGTTCGACCGAATGACGCCGGCGGAGCTGCGCCCCGAAGCGTGGCACGTCGAGACCCACCAGTTTCGCATCGAGACTCGGCCCGGCCAGGAAGGCCGCCCGACGCCGGAGGGGATGCACCGCGACGGGGTCGATTGGGTGCTGGTGTTGATGGTGCGCCGCGAGAATGTCGCGAGCGGAGAAACCACGATCTACGACCTGCTGAAGCGTCCGCTGGGCAGCTTCACATTGACTGCGCCGCTTGATTCGGCACTAGTCGACGACAGCCGCGTCTACCACGGCGTCACGCCGGTCGCGCCGCTCGATCCGGCGCGACCGGCCTACCGCGACGTATTGGTGGTCACCTTTCGCCGGGAATAGCTGACAGCCAGCCGGCGCGCCGCTATCGTTTCCGCCAGCCGGTCACCATTCACCAATCGGGAAGGAGTTCACGATGCTCGATCTGCATTTCTGGCCGACGCCGAATGGGAAAAAGGTCACCATTCTGCTCGAAGAACTGGGCCTCGATTACAATCTGGTCCCCTGCAATATCGGTCGCGGCGACCAGTTCAAGCCCGAGTTCCTGAAGATCAACCCCAACCACCGGATGCCGGTATTGGTCGATCACAATCCGAAGGGCGGTGGCGCGCCGCTCAGTGTTTTCGAATCCGGCGCGATTATGATGTACCTCGCCGAAAAGGAAGGTCGGTTCTGGCCGCAGGATGTGCGCGGCAAATACGAGGTCACCCAATGGGTCATGTGGCAGATGGCCAATCAGGGACCCAAGCTCGGCGAATGCGGCCATTTCCGCCGCGCCGGCCCGGACGCGGGCGATCTGACCTACGCGATCCGCCGCTTTACCGACGAGGCCAACCGGCTCTACGGGGTCATCAACAACCGGCTCTACGACCGGCGCTATCTCGCCGGCGACGAATACACGATCGCCGACATGATTTCCTACCCGTGGACCGTCAACTGGGAGGCCCAGGGGCAGGACATCGGCGAGTTCAAATATTTCAAGCGCTGGTTCGATGAGGTCGGCAGCCGGCCGGCGGTCAAGCGCGGCATGGAGACCGGCAACAACCTGCGTGTCGACCCCGCCACCTTGACCGAGGCGGAGCGCGCGCAGATGCGCAAGATCATGTACAACCAGCGCGCGATCCCCGCCCCGGCGTAAGCCCCCCGTGTTCCTTCCCCCACAAGCGAGGGAAGATCAGGGCGGGGGCGCCAATTTCCGCTCAGCCAGCCTGACGAAGAGGCTGGCGCCGAACGGCAGAGCCTCATCGTTGAAGTCGTAGCCGGGGTTGTGGACCTCGCAGCCGCCGGTTCCGTCACCATTGCCAATCTGGATGTAGGCGCCGGGCCGGCGGTTCAGCATGTACGAGAAATCCTCGGAGGCCATCACCAGATTGCCGTTCCGGTTGACGTTGTCCTCGCCGACCAGCTCGGCGGCGGTATCGGCGATGAACTCGGCTTCCGCGGCGTCATTGACCAGCGGCGGAAACAAGATTCGGAATTTAACTTCCGCGGTCCCGCCAAAACCGCTCGCGATACCGGAGGCGATGCGCCGCATGTTCTGCTCGATCAGCGCCAATGTCTCGGGCGCGAAGGCGCGTGCGGTGCCGCGGATGAACGCCTGCTCCGGGATCACATTGTAAGCGTCGCCGGCATGGATCTGTGTGACGCTGAGGACCGCCGTGTCGAGCGGTCTGACATTGCGCGAGACTACCGTCTGCAAGGCCGTCGTGATGTGGCTGGCGATGATCACGGGATCGATCCCGGCCTCGGGACGGGCGCCATGCGCGCCGCGCCCGGTCACAGCGATGTCGAAATAGGCGCCGCCCGCCATCATCGGGCCGGTGCGGATCTGGAACTTGCCGATCGCCAGCCCCGGCCGGTTGTGCATGCCAAAGATCGCATCGCACGGAAAGCGCTCGAACAATCCGTCCTCGACCATCGCCTCGCCGCCGCCGAGCCCCTCTTCGGCCGGCTGGAAGATCAGGTGCACGGTGCCGTCGAAATTTCGGGTCTCGGCGAGGTAGCGGGCCGCGCCGAGCAGCATCGCTGTGTGCCCGTCATGGCCGCAGGCATGCATGCGACCCTCGTGGCGCGACCGGTAGGCGAGGTTCGTCGCCTCCTGGATCGGCAGTGCGTCCATGTCGGCCCGCAAGCCGATGGCGTGAGGTGACGCGCCAGCGCGCAACCGCCCGACCACGCCTGTGCGGCCGATCCCGCGGAACACTTCGAACCCGAATTCCGCGAGCTTTGTGGCGACGAGATCGGAGGTTCGCTGCTCCTCAAACCCGAGCTCGGGGTGCGCGTGAATATCCCGGCGCCAACTCGTCAAATCGTCTCGGAAGCCCGCAATGCGCTCGACGACGCCCACCTCTCCCTCCGCTCTGTGCCGTTACGTCATAGCGCGCTGTCATCCCTGATGTCAGCGGCAAACAGCATTAACAGGTGCCTGTGATCCGAATCGGGGACAGATTTTGCGGCAGTGATTTTCCCGAAAATGCGACGGAGGCGCGCTGCGAAGCGTGATCCGGCCATCGCCACTCTCGTCATCGAGGTCATTGCCGAATACAATCGCAGGAAATAAACCTCCGCGCGGGCTCTCCCGCCGCACCACACTTTACGAGCAAAACTGGCTTATCGCGTTTTTACCGTGCGGCTTGCTAGTTTTAACTCTGGTGCACGAACAGTTAATTCACGAGTAAAAGGTACAGCGCCTTAGGTAATACTCTAGTAATTTAGCGCCTCCGCGCCTGTGACCAGAACATCGCAGGCGCCTCCCAATGTGTGAGAAAAGAGAATGGTAGGGTTGACAGCCGCATTTTAGCCCGTCTAGCCTCGCTTGTTCCTACCTGTCCTGCCCGGTTGTCGGGGACAATCCGGGAAGACACCGATCTGCACTCCCGCGTCCATCCATTCGATTGGCATGGCGGCCCGCCCGCCTTTGCCCGATGCACGGGGTGCCCAGCCAAGGGGGGCAAGCAATGACAAGGCTTCGAACGATCGGTCTTTCGCTCGCGTGTCTGATGATCTCGACCGGCGCGATCGCCAAGACCCCGAGCAAAGGCTCACCGTCTGATCCCGGCCAACTTCAGGGGAAATCCGAAAGAGCCGAAATACGGCACGGCAAAGCCCGGTTCCTGTCCTGCGGCGCGCACGCCCGCCGGTACGCTCGCGCACAGTCGCGCGACGCCGACCCCGATCCTGCGGAGACGGCCGGGGGTCCGGCCGATGCCTATGTCGGCCCCGTGCATACAATCGGAAAAAGCGAGATCGGCACGGCGGCTTGGTACAATTGGGTCGGTTCGCGCACGTCGAGCGGAGAAATTCTCGATACGGTCACGCCGACCGCGGCGCATCGCTCGCTGCCGCTAGCGTCATACGCCAGAGTAACCAACCTCGACAATGGTCATTCGCTCATTGTCAAGATCAACGATCGGGGCCCGTGGCGGCGTCGATTTATCATCGACCTGTCACCGCGGGCGGCCGACGAGCTCAATGTGAGGCGAACCGGCGTGGCCGCGGTGATGGTCGAGCCGGTCGAGCCGGGCTCGCCATCACCCAGCACCGCCGCGGGCCTCAACGCGGCCGCATATCGAAGCTACAGTACGCCCGTGATTCAATAGCCCCTTTCACCGGCCCGGCCTGACAAAGTAAGCGACGTCTTCGGGGCGCGGCCTCCAATCTGGATTGCTCGGCCACTCCTTGGTGCGGGCCGTTGGCGTATTCGTGCAGTTCGCCGCGGGGATGGACGACGAAGCTCCCTGGTCCGATCTCGACGGTATCGGTCGGGGTGCGCATCGTGCCGCCGCCCTCGAAGCAGAAATAGATCTCGGTCGCATTGGGGTGGCAGTGGTAGGGGCTGGTCTGGCCCGGCTCCCAGCAGGCGATCGTGACATCCCCCTCGTCGATCCTGCCGAGCACCCGTTCCAGATGTTTCTTGGGGTCGAAAGCCTGCTCTGCCTTCAGGTTGAAAACATGCATTTGCCCCTCCTCGGATAGCGCACTAGCCTTATCTTAGAGCGGTATTATCGGAGGAAGACATGACGCAGGCGAGCCGGTTTCGAGCCTTGCTGGGCCGGGGCGGGATGGTGGTGGCGCCCGGCGCCTATGATTGCATCACCGCGAAGCTGATCGAACAGGCGGGGTTTGCCGCGGTTTACATGACCGGCGCCGGCACGGCGGCGACGTTGGGATATCCGGATTTTGGGCTCGTCACGATGTCCGAGATGGTCGGCAACGCCGGACGCATTGCGGCCGCCGTCGGAGTGCCCGTCATCGCTGATGCCGATACCGGCTACGGCAACGAGCTGAATGTCTTCCGCACTGTTCGCGAATTCGAGCGCAGCGGGGTTGCCGGGATTCACATCGAGGACCAGGAATTCCCAAAGAAATGCGGTCATCTCGATAATAAGCAGGTCATCGCTCGCGAGGAGTACATCGCCAAGATCCGCGCCGCGGCCGCCGCACGTTGTGACAAGGATTTCCTGATCATCGCGCGTACCGACTCGCGCGCCATCGCCGGTTTGGACGAGGCCGTCGCGCGCGCCAACGCGGCGCTCGCCGCCGGCGCCGACATGGCGTTTGTCGAGGCGCCGCAGACCCAGCAGGAAGTCGCCGCGGTGCCGCGGCTGGTCAACGGGCCATGCCTGCTCAACGTCGTGCGCGGCGGCAAGACGCCCGATCTCGATCTGCGCGAGGCCGAGGCGATGGGCTACAAGCTCGCGATCGTGCCGGGTCTCCTGATCAAGAGCATCGTCGGCATTTGCGACCGGATGCTGGCCGAGTTGAAGACGAGCCACCGCCACCCATTGCCGGTCAAGGAGATCACCGTGCCGGAGATGTTCCGCCGCTTCGGCGCCGACGAATGGGACGCATTGCGCGACCGCTTCCGTGTTGATGCCGCCCCGCGCGAGGCTGCGGAATAGGATTTCCATTGTCGCGCGCGCCCACCACGGTCGCCGCTCACCCTCCCGCTTCGCGGGCCCCTTCCTCTCCCCGCTCAAGCGGGGCGAGGGGCTTTCCGCGATCTTCTCCCTCGCCCCGCTTGCGGGGAGAGGGTTGGGGTGAGGGACAACTCGCCGACCGCGTTCTTTATCGCGACGGTCTGATCCTGGTCATCGACAAGCCCGCGGCGATCGCCGTGCATCCCGGCCCGGGCGGCGGCCCCGATCTTGAGAGCGGGTTTGACGAATTGCGCTTCGGCCTGACGCACCCGCCGGCGCTCGCCCACCGCCTCGACCGCGACACCAGCGGATGCCTGGTACTCGGGCGCCACCCGAAGGCGCTGCGCCGGCTCGGGGCATTGTTCGCTGCCGGACAGGTCGAAAAAACCTATTGGGCCGTCGTGGACGGGCAACCGCCGGAGACCGAGGGCCGGATCGAGACCGGGCTTAAAAAGCTCAGTCGAGGCAGCGGCTGGCGCATGATCGCCGATCCGGCCGGCCAAAGGGCGGTCACGGATTATCGCATCCGCGGTGCCTCGGATGGACGCACCTGGCTCGAGTTGCGACCGCGCACCGGGCGGACCCATCAGCTGCGCGTCCATTGCGCCGATCTCGGCTGTCCCGTCGCCGGGGATCCCGTCTACGGACATGGCGAGAGTGGGGATCCGCTGATGCTTTACGCGCGCTCGATCAACCTACCCCTATACCCGGCGCGACCGCCGATCGAAGTCACTGCGCCGGTCCCGCCCCACATGCTAGCTGCACTGCAATCGCTGGGCTACGAGGAGGCTCGAGCGGCATGATACCGCGCTACAGCCGGCCCGAGATGGCGCGGATCTGGTCGCCGGAGAACCGCTACCGGATCTGGTTCGAGATCGAGGCTCATGCCTGCGATGCGCAGGCGGCGCTCGGGATTATCCCGGAGAGCGCCGCCCGCGCGGTCTGGGAACGCGGCGCCTTCGAGGTCGAACGCATCGACGAGATCGAGCGCGAAACCCGGCACGACGTGATCGCGTTCCTGACCAACCTTGCGGAGCATGTCGGCCCCGAGGCGCGCTTTGTGCACCAGGGCATGACCTCGAGCGATGTGCTCGACACGTGCTTTGCGGTGCAATTGAAAGAGGCCGCGGACATTCTGCTGGCCGATCTCGATGCGCTGCTCGCGGCGCTGAAGCGGCGCGCCTTCAAGCACAAATACACCCCAACAGTCGGGCGCAGCCATGGCATTCACGCCGAGCCGACGACGTTCGGACTGAAGCTCGCCGGGCACTACGCCGAGTTTGCGCGCAACTGTGCCCGGCTGGTCGCCGCGCGCAAAGAGATCGCAACTTGCGCGATCTCCGGCGCAGTGGGCACCTTCGCCAACATCGACCCGCGCGTCGAGGCTTATGTTGCGGACAAGCTCGGCCTCGAACCCGAGCCCGTCTCGACCCAAGTAATCCCGCGCGACCGCCATGCGCATTTCTTTGCAACCTTGGCACTGATCGCCGCGGCGGTCGAACGGCTGGCCACCGAGATCCGCCACCTGCAGCGCACAGAGGTGCGGGAGGCTGAGGAGTATTTTGCGCCAGGCCAGAAGGGCTCCTCGGCAATGCCCCACAAGCGCAATCCGGTGCTCGCCGAGAATTTGACCGGCCTCGCCCGGCTGGTGCGCTCAGCGGTCGTGCCGGCGCTCGAAAATGTCGCGCTCTGGCACGAGCGCGACATTTCGCATTCCTCGGTAGAGCGGGTCATCGCGCCGGACACGACGATCGCGCTCGATTTCGCGCTCGCGCGATTGACCGGCCTCATCGGCCGCCTCGTCGTCTACCCCGAGCGCATGCAGCAGAATCTCGACGCCCTCGGCGGCCTCGTCGACTCGCAACGCATGCTGTTGGGGCTGACCCAAGCGGGAATGAGCCGCGAAGACGCCTACCGCGCGGTCCAGCGCAACGCGATGGCCGCCTGGGACGGCCGCGGCCGGTTTTCAGATCTGCTGAAGGCGGACCCGGAGATCACCCGCCTTCTCGACCCGCATACGATCGATGGCCTGTTCGATCTTGGTTACCACCTAAGGCACGTCGACACGATCTTCGCCCGCGTATTCGGTCAGCAGGCGTAGTAGCGCCGATAATAAGGATCCCAACAGCTGCGCGGCGGATAATATGGGGCCGCCGGGTAATAGGCCGGGGCCGGCGGGTAGGAGTACCCGTATGGGGAGTAATATGGGTTGTAGTAGGGGTTCGCCGCCGAGCCGAGCGCGGTTCCCGCCGCGAAAGCGCCGAGCCCGATGCCCACCCCGGCGGCAGGGCTGAGGGCGTGCGCCGATTGCGGCACAGTCGTTAACCCAACCGCGGCAAGAATTGCCCCGGCTAACGCCAGACCGCGACCGGTCCGCGTAGAATGATTGCCAAGACTCATCTTCTGCTCCTGCAGTTACACTACGACACTGGCCAGTTCCAGGCCAGATGCTCGGTGCTCTTGTCTATGATAACGCTCGGCAACCGCTGTGAATTCCAATTCCAGTGAATCGAAGATGCTTAAGAGAACACGATGAGTACACGATCTTCGACTTCGAGTCGTCGGTTAGAGAAACGGGAGCAAGACGCGATGAAGGACTCTCGCAGGCAGGCTTGCTCGGCAATCGCCGCGATGTTGGCTGTTGCCGCCGCGGACGGAACCGCCGATGCCGCCGCGACGCTCGACCGCGCGCCATATGGCACAACGCAAGACGGTCAGACCGTCGAGATCTACACAATGACCAACGACCATGACCTGCGCGTGCGGTTTCTGAGCTATGGCGGCATCATCACCGAAATCCAAGTGCCCGACCGCACGGGCCGGCTCGACAACATCGTGCTCGGCCTCAGAACCCTGAAGGATTACGAGACACTTCCCGGCCATTTCGGCGCGATCACCGGCCGCTACGCCAACCGCATTGGCGGTGCGCAGTTCACATTGAATGACCAGACCTATCGTCTGATCGCGAACAACGGCCCCAATACACTGCATGGCGGGCCCAATGCGCTGGACCGCCGGGTCTGGACCGTCACGCCACTGACCGTACCGGACGGCGCCGCGGCAATGCTGAGCTATGTCAGCCCGGACGGCGATCAGAACTTCCCGGGCACTTTGACGACTCGGGTGACCTATACGCTGACCAATGACAATGTATTGCAGATCAGCTACGTCGCGAGCACCGACAAGGATACGGTGATCAACTTCACCAACCACTCCTATTTCAACCTGGCAGGCAACGGCTCCGGTTCCGTCGCCGGTCAGATGCTGCTGGTGAACGCCGACCGTTACACGCTGACCGGCCCCGATCAGATCCCGACCGGAGAGATGGCGCCTGTCGAAGGCACGCCGATCGATTTCCGGCAAATGCTGCCGATCGGCGCCCGGCTCGCCAGCGCGTTCGAGCAGATGGTCTATGCGCGCGGCTACGACCACAATTTCGTGCTGAACAAGCCCTCGGGCGGCGTGACGTTCGCCGCGCGCGCATATGACCCGCGCACCGGCCGCGTTCTCGATTGCTTTACGACCGAGCCGGGCGTGCAGATCTATACGAGTAACGGACTGAACGGCTCGATTGTCGGCTCATCCGGCACGACCTACCGGCAGACCGAGGGCTTCACGCTCGAGACGCAGCACTTCCCCGACAGCCCCAACAAACCCAACTTCCCCACGACGGAACTGAAGGCGGGCCAGCAATTCCGTTCGACGACCATCTTCCGCTTCGCGACGGACGCACCCCTGCCGCCACTGCCGCATTGAGGCGATCATGCGGCTGAACGACGAAGAAAAGGCGATGGTGGCCGGGGACGTCGGCGAAGTGCGGCGCTGGGCGATATCGCATCAGATCGCGGTCGGCGAGTTCTTCGACGCCGCCGATTTTGTGCCGGTGGCGCAGGCTCACATCATGGCCGACACCGAGTCGCTGGGCGAGGCCGGGGTGCGGTTTCTCGAAGGCCTTGCCGCCGCACCTGAGGCCGAGAGGTGGGTCCGGGTGCCGGCAATCACCGACCCGCGGGGGATCGATTTCGCCGTGTACCGCCGGCTCGGGCAGACGCCGGAGATGGCGGCGCTCGAGCGGCGGACGATCGCGGCTCTGCGCGCCTTCGGCGTATTGATGACCGACACCTGCATCAATTACCAGACGATCATGCCGCCGGTCCGTGGCGAGCATATGGCGTATGGCGACACCGGCGTCGTCATTTATTCGAACAGCGTCTTTGGCGCGCGCAGCAATTTCGAAGGCGGGCCGTCGGCATTGGCTGCGGCGCTGACCGGCCGCACGCCTCGGTACGGCTACCACCTCGACGCCTGCCGCCGCGCGACCCGGCGCTTCCGGCTGACTGCGCCGCCTCGCGATCTCAGCGAATGGGGCGCGCTGGGCGGCATCGTCGGCGAGGTCTGCGGCTCCTACTGGGAGGTCCCGGCCATCGAGGGGATGGAGACGGTTCCCGGTTCCGATGCACTGAAGCATTTCGGCACCGCGCTGGCGAGCTTTGGCTCGGTGGCGCTTTTCCACATGCCGGGGATCACCGCGGAGGAGGCCGTCTTGGCCGAGCGGGCGCCTGCCCCGATCACGATCGGCGCTGCCGAGATCGCGGCGTTTCTCAACCGCTACGCTGCACCCGATGACAAGCTCGATGTCGTCGTCTTTGGCGCGCCGCAATTGTCGCTGTTCGAGATGGAGGCGGTGGCCTCCGCCCTCGACGGGCAGCGGGTGAATCCCGAGACGACGGTCATCGTCGGGACCTCGCCCGAGATCAAGCACGCCGCCGACCGCATGGGTCTGACGAGCCGGATCGAAGCTTCGGGCGCCGTGGTCGCGCAGGGCATCTGCTTTTACCAGAGCTATGCCCGCGAGATGGCCGAGGCGAATGGCTGGACGCGCCTGATGACCAACTCTGCCAAGCTCGTCAACATCATCGGCGGCTACGGCTACCGGCCGACCCTGGCGAGCCTCGACCGCTGCGTCGCCTCCGCCGTCGCCGGCCGCGTGCTCTGATGGTCCAGGCCTCCATAAGGGACAGCGTGCTGCACCTCGAATTGTCGGGGTGGAGCAAATGGCTGGCGATTTCGAGCAATCTCCAGATCCCGCTCCATTGCATAACGCACGCTACAGCGGGGGCACCAGGCCTCCCGCGTTTCGGTTTGACGGATCTTCGGACAGCCGGCACGAGCCTGCCCGGCATCCTCGCCGCGGGGAGGTTCTCGATGGGTTCTCCGCACCGCCGAACTTTCCTCGATCTGCGGCGATCCTCGAAACAGGTCTTATCGCTCGATTTGGAAAACCACCGCTACGACACGGTCTTGGTTGAGGTAGACGACGTCTTCCAAATCTTACAGATGATCGAGGACGCCATGAGAAAAGCTGCACCGCGGCACGGGGACCCTTAGCCGATGCCGATCTTGCTGCATTGCCATAAGGGCATTGGGCCGCCGGTAACCGGGACGGCGCTTGTCGCGGCCGACAATTTCAGCGCCCGCTACGATCTCGACCGCAGCAAAGGCGTTTTCTCACGCCCGACCCATAAGCTGTTTGGCCATAGCTATGCCGATCGCATTCTCGTGTTGGACACGTCCAAAGGCGGGGTCGCAACCGCCTGGATGCTGCACGAGATGGCATCGCGGAGCGTTGTGCCGAAAGCGCTGATCTTCAACCGGGTCAATCCGATCACCGCGCAGGGCGCCGCCTTCGGAAATGTTACGCTGGTCGACGGCTTCGAGGGTGACGTCACGCAGCTCTTTCGCACCGGCGACGAGCTACGCGTCGACCCCGCGGCGGGCATTGTCGAGATCCTCAATCGCGACGGGTGATCCCATATACTACCCGGTGAGCCCGGAGGGATCCGATGTCGACAACCTGGCGCTATGTCCTCCCTGTCGAGCAGACCGAATGGAAGTTCGACGGCAACACCGAGACATTCTTCACCTGGGAATATGACGAGCCGCGTGAGGCACTGCTGCAGCTTTACGCCAAGGGCAAGAAGCAGCAATGGGACGCCGCCGAGCGGATCGACTGGTCGCAGGACCTCGACCCCGAGAACCCGATGCTGCTCGATGACCGTGTCGTCCATATCTATGGCACCGATTTGTGGAACCGGATGACCGATCAGGAGCGCCGGCGGGTACGGCATCACCTGCAAGCCTCGACGATCTCCCAATTTATGCATGGCGAGCAGGGCGCGCTGATAGCGACCGCCAAAATCGTGCAGACCGTCCCCGAGCTCGACGCGAAATTCTATGCCGCGACGCAGGTCATGGACGAGGCGCGGCATGTCGAGGCCTATTCGCGGCTGTTGCACGAGAAGTTCGAGCTCGCCTACCCGATAACGCCGGGTCTGAAGGCGCTGCTCGAAGACGGACTCACCGACAGCCGGTGGGACATGACATATCTGACGATGCAGATCCTGATCGAGGGTCTGGCACTGGCGGCGTTCCAGCGCATCCGCGACCAGGCGCAGAACCCGCTCGCCGCGGCGGTCAACGCCTATGTCATGCAGGACGAGGCGCGGCACGTCGCCTTTGGCCGCCTGGCCTTGCGCGACTTCTACCCGCAGCTCACCGACGCCGAGCGCAAGGAGCGCGAGGATTTTGTCGTCACCGCATGCTGGCACATGCGCGACCGCTTCAACCAGCGCGAGGTCTGGGAGCGGCTTGGCCTGCCGGTCGAGGAGTGCCTCGCGATCGTCGATCAGTCCGAGACGATGAAGGTCTTCCGCAGCCGCATCTTCAGCCGCATCGTGCCGACTGTGAAGGATATCGGTTTGTGGGGGCCGCAGGTTCAGGAGGCGTTTGCGGCGATGGGTGCGATCGACTTTGCCAAGGTCGACGCCGGCGCGCTGCTGGAAAACGACGCGCGCGTCGCCGAGGAGTTTGACGCGCGAACGCGGCTATTCGGGTAACCCGAACACCTCCTCTGGTTCGAATAGGCCGCGCACCGGGTGAAAGCCGAGCGAGACGAGCGGGCGCGGGCAGATCCGGGCAAACGCGCTCGACACGAGGATCGGCCGCAATAGTCGCTTGGTTAGGCCTTCGATGCGCGAGGCAAGATTTACCGCCGGCCCGATGACGGTGAAGTCGAGGCGGTCGGCGGCACCGACATTGCCGAAGATTACTTCGCCGAGATGCAGGCCGATGCCGATCCTGACCTCGGGCTGATCGGCCTGACGCCGCGCCTTGTTTATTGTTCCGAGACGCTCGAGCCCCTCCAGCGCGGCTTCAAGCGCCTGCACGCTGGCTTCCGAGAAATCGTCGTCATCCGCCGCGGGAAAGATCGCGAGCACGCCATCGCCCATGAATTTGAGCGTCTCGCCTTTGCGCGCGCCGACTGGGGTGACGATCGCGTCGAAATAATCATCGAGCAGTTCGATGACCTCCGCCCCCGGCAATCGGTCGGACAAGGCGGTGAAACCTCGCATGTCGGCCATCATGATAACTGCGCGCAGTTGCTCGCCCTCGGCGCGCTGGATCTGACCCGCGAGCACACGTCGCCCGGCCTGCGGCCCGAGATACGTGTCGAGCAGGTTCTCGGTGATCCGTCGCACGGCACGGGGCTCGACAAGCGCGGCAAGCGCCGGATTGATGTCTTCGAGCGCGGCAATCTCGGCGTCGGTGAAGCCGCTCGGCCGGTCGGTTGCCCAAGTCACCACCGGGAAACGCCGGAAGCTGCGATTGAGGGCCAGCGCAAAATAATCGGTGACGCCGAAATGCCGCAGCTTGGTCAGCAACGGATATTCCGGCGTATCCTCGGTAAGCCGCAGGCGAAACGGCGTGCCGCGCTCGGTCGTGGCGCGGATCGGACTCAGCCGATATTCGTCGGTTGCCTCGCTGCCGCGCAGAATCCGGTATTCCTCGATGATGTTGAGAGAGCGCAGCCAGCGGGCGCCGATGGTTTGGATTTGCGGGTGCAATGTTCCCATATGGAGCGTCGCGCGGAACAGCGGCAGGCCGTCGCCGACAAGCCGCCAGCACAACTCGTCGAACATCTCGACGATGCTCTCGATGTGTGCGCCTTCGCGCAACAGCCAGCGCCCCACCTGACCGCCTGCGATCGGCGCGCCGAGGCTGGTGTAAGCGCCTTCCGTACGGAAGAACTCTTCGCCGCTCGTTGTCGTGTCGGCAGGCACATCCAGAGGCATGCTCGGATCCATTTCGCGCAGCGCAGCGGGTCGGCACGCCGGAGGCGTCCCTCCGTGAGAATAAATAGGCGGCCTTTCGGGTATTGCGATGGCGAGGCGCCCCGCTTGACGCGCCTTTCCGCCTGGATGAGCATGACGCATCATTTGCGAGAGAGCTGATGCCCGCCTTTACCACTCGGCCCGAGATTCGCGGCACCTTCGGGGTTGTCGCCTCGACTCATTGGATCGCGTCCGCCGTCGGAATGAGCATCCTGGAGAAGGGCGGCAACGCCTTCGACGCCGCGGCGGCCACCGGGTTCACATTGCAGGTCGTCGAGCCGCATCTGAACGGGCCGCTCGGCGAGGCGCCGATCCTCGTGTGGAGCGAGGCGAACCGCCGCTGCGAGATGATCTGCGGCCAGGGCGTGGCGCCCGCCGCCGCGACGATCGGACGCTTTCACGCGCTCGGGCTCGACCTGATCCCGGGCACCGGGCTGCTCGCCGCTTGCGTGCCGGGCGCGTTCGGCGCCTGGATGCGGCTGTTGCGCGATCACGGGACGATGCCGCTCGGCGACATCCTTGGCCCCGCGATCGGCTATGCCGAGAATGGCTACCCTGCGGTCAACCGCATCGGAGAAACCGTTGCGGCGGTCGCCGACCTGTTCCGCCGCGAATGGCCGACCTCCGCGGCGGTTTACCTGCCGAATGGCGCGCCGCCCCAGGCGGGAAGACTGTTCCGCAATCCAGCTCTGGCGGCGACCTATCGCCGGGTCATTGCCGAAGCGGCCGACGGCGGCCGCGAGGGGCAGATCGAGCGCGCTCGGCGGGCGTGGTACCAGGGCTTTGTCGCCGAGGCGATCGACCGCTTCTGCCGGCGCGAGAAGGTGTTTGATTCCTCCGGCCGCAGTCATACCGGGTTGTTGACCGGCGACGACATGGCGTGCTGGGAGGCTCCGGTCGAGGCGCCGCTCACATTCGACTACCGCGGCTACACGGTGGCGAAGGCTGGTCCCTGGAGCCAGGGTCCGGTCCTGCTGCAGCAGCTGGCGTTGCTGCAGGGGTTTGACCTCGATGGTCTCGACCCGCTCGGCCCCGATTTCGTCCACCTCGTCGTCGAGTGCGCCAAGCTCGCCTTTGCCGACCGTGAGGCCTGGTACGGCGATCCCGCCTTCGTCGATGTGCCGATGCCCACATTGCTCAGCCCCCAGTACAATGACGCCAGACGAAAGCTTGTGGCCCAGCGCGCCTCGCTCGATCTGCGGCCAGGCAGCCCGGAGGGCCGCACGCCGCGGGTGCTGGTCGGCGGCCGGGAAGCGATCTTCGCCGGGGCCGGGATCGGCGAGCCGACGACCGGCGGTGGCATCGGCGAACCGATGGTGACCGAGCACGGTCTCGTCGCCGGCGACACCTGCCACATCGATGTGATCGACCGCTGGGGCAACATGGTCTCGGCAACCCCGAGCGGCGGCTGGCTGCAGAGCTCGCCGGTGATCCCCGAATTGGGCTTCTGCCTCGGTACGCGGATGCAGATGTTCTGGCTCGAAGAGGGGCTGCCGGCGAGCCTTGCGCCGGGCAGGCGCCCGCGCAGCACCCTGTCGCCGTCGATGGCGTTCAAGGACGGCAAGCCCTACCTCGCCTTCGGCACGCCGGGCGGCGACCAGCAGGACCAATGGTCGCTCCTGATGTTCCTGCACCACATCCACCACGGCATGAATTTGCAGGAGGCGATCGACTGCCCGGCCTTTCACACAGAACACATGCCGAGCTCGTTCTACCCGCGCGCCGCGCAGCCCGGCCTCGTCGCACTCGAGGGCCGCTTCCCGGAAGCCACCCGCGCGGATTTGGCGCGGCGCGGGCACCGCCTGCGGGTCGGTGAGCCTTGGTCCGAAGGCCGCCTCTCCGGCTGCGCCCGGGAGGAAACCGCTGAAGGCTGCATGCTCAAGGCCGCCGCCAACCCCCGCGGCATGCAAGGCTACGCCGTCGGCCGCTAATCCCGGCTGCCGCTGGCCACTTTCGCCCAGATCGTCTCGGCTGCCGCGGGCAGCGCCAGGGTCATGACGTTCTCGAAGACCCTTCCCAACTCTGCGGCGCCGGTCAGAACGCGGTGCTCTACGCGTCCGTCCGGTTGGCGGACCGAAAGGTTCGCGTTCAGCAGGTTGACCCGGGTCTCGCCGACAATCCGGCAGACGAGGAGGTTTTGCGTGAAGAGTGAGCGCGGATGCGTCGAGGTGTACCAATTCGCAACTTCGAAATCGGCCCGGCTCTGCGCGGTGAGGTCGAACCGATACATTGCCTGCCAGCGATCACCCACCTGCAATTGCAGCTCGAACGTGCCGCCCTCACGGCTGAAGCGGTAGGCGCCGTGCGGGGTCGCTTGTTCTAGGCCCGGCTCGAGCCGGAGCGGCGCGGTCGGACACGGTCCGCCAAACCCGACATCGGCGATAAACTTCCCTTCGGGAAGGTCAACCAGGATCAGCCGATGCGTCAGCGGTGCGGGCTGTCCCTCTTCGCGGGTCCAAAGAACCCGGCCGCCAAGGGGAACGACGGAAAATCCCAGTTCGGCCAACACGTCATGAAATAGCGAATTATGCTCTTGGCAATAGCCGCCGCGCCTCGCATGAACAAGTTTCGCGAATAGCGCCGCGGGATCGAGGTCTACGGGACGACCGAGAAGAGGATCCAGGTTTTCGAATGCGATCCGAGCCAAATGCCGCGCGACGAGCGCCAGCAGCACCGCTAGCGTTGGCTCGCTCGGCCCGGTATGTCCGATACGGGCGAAATAGGCAGGAAGATCTGGAGCGGCGGTCATCCGTGACGATACACGTCGAATCCGCGATAAACTAGCTCACCGGATTACCCA
>JAFASL010000139.1 GCA_019244535.1 Alphaproteobacteria bacterium | reverse complement strand
CGCTCGCCGCCTTCATAACCGCCCGATGAACCTACAATCCGCGATGTTCAGCCGCGTGGCGCTGATCGGGATCGGGTTGATCGGGTCGTCGCTTGCCCGGATCTTGCGCCGGGACAGCCCCGAAACAGAAATCGTCGCTTGTGCGCGGCGGGCGGAAACTTTGGAGGCGGTGCGGCGGCTCGCGCTCGCCGATATGACGACGGACGATCCGGCAACGGCGGTTACGGGAGCCGATCTTGTGGTCATTGCGACGCCGCTCTCGGCCTACGCCGAAATCGGCGAGAGGATCGCGCCGGGGCTGCAGGCGGGAGCGATTCTGACCGATGTCGGCTCGGTCAAGCAGGCCGTGATCCGCGACCTGCAGCCTCATGTGCCGCCCGGCGCGCACTTCGTCCCTGGCCATCCCGTCGCCGGCACCGAGCATTCCGGACCAGAATACGGTTTTGCCGAGCTGTTCCGCGACCGTTGGTGCATCCTTACGCCGCTGCCGGAGACCGAGCCGGAGGCGGTGACCGCAGTCAGCCGCCTGTGGGAGAGCTGCGGGATGCGCGTCGTCACGATGAGCCCCGACCACCACGACAAAGTGCTGGCGATGACGTCGCATTTGCCGCATTTGATCGCCTATACGATCGTTGGTACCGCGACCAACCTCGAGGAGAGCCTCAAATCCGAGGTCATCGAATTCTCCGCCAGCGGCTTTCGCGATTTCACCCGCATCGCGGCTTCGGATCCGGTGATGTGGCGCGATATTTTTCTCAATAATCGCGAGGCTGTGCTCGAGATCGTGCAGCGCTTCACCGAGGATCTGACGGCGTTGCAGCGTGCGATCCGCTGGGGCGAGGGAGACACGCTGCAGGAGCTCTTCACGCGCACACGCGCAATTCGCCGCTCGATCATCGAGGCGAAGCAGGCCTGACCCGACTGAGCCGCGCTATTCCCAGGTGAGGCGCGGCGCCTTGCCCAGCCTTGCAGGTCCGAGGAACATCTGCCCGTTCTGGATCGTGAACGCGGTCTTGATTTCCGGCTTTCCATCAGGTCCGGCCTTGGCGAGCATCGTCAGCGCGATGCGCGCGAGACCGGCATCGGCCGCCCGCATCTGACCGTTTTGCACGAGCGCCGCCAGAATCTGATCGTAGCCCTGGACCGCTCCGGAGAAGCCGCCGATCGGTTGCAGCTCCTGGTCGAGGGCAATCGTTCCGGTCGCCGTTGCGCCAAGCGAACCCCAATTGAGCCGCAGATGATCGAGTTCCAACCGGCCGCCCGCGTCTCGCCAGGCGGCAGCCGCGTCGGCCAGCTTTCCGCTTGGGAAATTGCCCTTTACCGTTGCCCCGAAGTCGAGTTCGTCAATCGTGTCGCCCAGCGGCCCGACCGCACCCGGCAGCTTTACCCGGCTCGCATCGACGGCAAGCGCCGCCGCCATGGCATCGCCGCGCAGCACTCCTGGCGGGACGGTGAAAGTCGTCTGCGCCGAGCTGATCTGAACGCGCGAGCCCGCCTCGAGCGTTATACCCTGCATCGCGAGCCACAGTTTCCAGCCGCCATCGCCCTCGATCGTGGCAACCCCGTCGGCGGTGTGCACTGCGAGGCTCGCCGTGGCGGGTGCTCCGGTGTGAGCGAGATCGCCCGTAAATCCTTCTGGAGCTGCGAGCCGCCAATCCGCGAGATCCCACGGACGGGCGGTGCCGGAGAGTATGGGAATGTGCAACTCCGGCGAGGGCCTCACCGAGCCGTCGTGCAGCGCCGCCGCGGCGAACGCGACCCGAAATGCCGCCGGGAAACCGCTAACTTCGAGCTTCTGCCAAGAGATGTCGATCTTGTCTGCACGTCGCGCTTGCGACCACTCGACGACACCCCCCTCGATACGGCCGGCGACAACGAACCAATACGCCGTATAGGCGCCCGCAACCGCCAACAATACGGCACACATCACTAGAAGGCGGATCGGTAGACGCATACGCGTTTATAACGGGGGTGTCCGAAGCCCGCGAGTTCGATTATCGTCGCGCGCCCGCCCAGAGGGGGCAATTCCCATAGCCATGCGGGTCTGCAAGATATCGCGCAAGTCCCGCCCGGACAGACAAAGGGCGCCGAGAGAATTCGGACTGCGATGTCGGCAACCGCACCGGGCGGCGGCAAGGGATAGGAGTCATGCGTAAGTTTTTCGGCTCGGCGGGTTCCGTCAGCCGCGTCACGATCGAGAGTGAAGCCCTCAGGAGCAACATGCTGGGCGATCCGTCGGTGCGGGTCGTCGACGTTTACGTGCCCGCTGAGTGTGACGGACAAGGATTGCCGCTCCTCGTGGATCTCGTCGGCTTCACCGGCAGCGGCTTGTCCCATACGAATTGGGTCGGCTTCCGCGAAAACCTCCCGGAGCGGCTCGACCGTTTGATCGGTGAGCGGCGCATGTCGCCCGTCGTCGTTGCCTTCCCCGATTGCTTCACCAGGCTCGGCGGCAACCAATACATCAATTCGGCTTCGATGGGTGCTTGGGAGGATTTCTTGCTGTATGAAATGCTGCCGGTCATTGAGCAGCA
>JAFASL010000136.1 GCA_019244535.1 Alphaproteobacteria bacterium | reverse complement strand
GCCGCTGCGCTTTGCTACACCTCCGGGACGACCGGCAACCCCAAAGGCGCGCTATACAGCCACCGCTCGACCGTCCTGCATGCGTTCGGGATCTCGCTCCCGGATGCGATCCCGTTGTCGGCGCGCGATACAGTGTGCCCGGTGGTGCCGCTGTTTCACGCCTGCGGCTGGGGAACCGCCTATACGGCGCCGATGAACGGGGCGAAGCTCGTACTGCCCGGCCCGCGGCTCGATGGGCAAAGCCTTTATGAGCTGTTCGAGGCGGAGGGTGTGACAGTGGGTCTCGGTGTACCAACCGTCTGGCTCCGCTTCGAGGCGTATCTCGCCGCCAGTGCTGCGCGTTGCTCGACACTACACTGGATATTGTCCGGCGGTTCCGCGGTCCCCCCCTCGTTCATCGAGGCGTTCGAGAGGCGCGGGATTCTCATGCGCCAGGGCTGGGGAATGACCGAGATGAGCCCGCTGGGGACAACGGCGGCGCTGAAAGCGCAACACCTCAGCCTCGACGCGCAGGCGCAGATGAGGCTCAAGGCCAAGCAGGGCCGGCCCGTTTTCGGGGTCGAGATCAAAGTGGTCGACGATGTCGGGCGGCCTCAGCCGCATGATGGGCAATCAATGGGCGAACTGCTGGTGCGCGGGCCTTGGGTCGTCAGCGGCTATTTCGATGACGCCGATGCGAGCGCGGCGGCGATGGACCCGGACGGCTGGTTCCACACCGGTGATGTCGCAACAATCGACCCTGACGGCTACATGCAGATCGTGGACCGGCGGAAGGATGTCATCAAATCCGGCGGCGAGTGGATCAGCTCGATCGATCTCGAAAACGCCGTCGTTGCGCACCCCGATATTGCCGAGGCTGCTGTTGTCGCCGTCCCGCACCCCCGCTGGGCCGAGCGGCCGCTGCTGATTGTGACGCCGCGGACGGACCGTCGGCCGCAGCGCAGCGACCTTCTCGCGTTCCTCGGCGAGCGATTCCCAAGCTGGATGCTGCCCGATGAGGTTGTCGTGCTCGACGAACTGCCGCATACCGCAACCGGCAAGGTGATGAAGACACGGCTGCGGGAGATGTTTCGCAACCATCCTCTGCCCGAGCGTTGATATCGGCGGCGCACGTTCCCATCAGAATGTGTGCGCGACCCTCACCCACCCAGCCCTGCGGGCTGCGTCACCCTCTCCCGCAATGCGGGAGAGAGTGCCGAGCGCAGCGAGGCGGGTGGGGTGTGGGAGTGTGGCCGAACCGTGCCCGTCGCAACCCGAGGGAAGGTAATGTCCGTCGTCGTCCGCTTCGCACCGTCTCCGACCGGGTTTCTGCACATCGGCGGAGCGCGCACGGCGCTCTTCAACTGGCTGTTTGCGCGCCATCACGGCGGCAGGTTTCTGTTGCGCATCGAGGACACCGACCGCGTGCGCTCGACGCCGGAAGCGGTCTCGGCGATCATCGACGGGCTCGACTGGCTCGGCCTCACCTGGGACGGCGATATCGTCCACCAATTCGAGCGTGCAGAGCGCCATGCCGAAATCGCGCGGCAGCTGCTCGCGGTCGGCCGTGCCTATTATTGTTACTGCACGCCGGCGGAGCTCGAAGCGATGCGCGAGCGGGCGCGCGCTGAAAGGCGGTCGGTTCGCTATGACGGGACCTGGCGCGACCGGGACCCGTCGGAAGCCCCTCCAGGCATTGCGCCAGCGATCCGGCTGAAAGCGCCGCAGCAAGGTTCGACGACGATCCGTGACCGAGTCCAGGGGGAAGTCACCGTCGCCAATACCGAGCTCGACGATCTGATCATTCTGCGCGGCGACGGCACGCCCACCTACAACCTGTCGGTCGTCGCCGACGACCACGACACGAACATTACCCATGTGATCCGCGGTGACGACCACTTGAACAACGCCTTCCGGCAAAAGCAGATCTATGACGCGCTCGGCTGGGCGATGCCGGAATTCGCCCATGTGCCGCTGATCCATGGCCCGGACGGCGCAAAACTGTCGAAGCGCCACGGCGCGCTCGCGATCGACGCATACCGTGAACTCGGCTACCTGCCGGAAGCGTTGCGCAATTATCTCCTGCGGCTCGGCTGGAGCCACGGGGACTCGGAGATCATCTCGACCGAACAGGCGGTCGAGTGGTTCGACATCGATGCTGTCGGCCGCGCCCCCGCACGGTTTAACTTTGCGAGGCTCGACAGCCTGAACGGCCACTACATCCGCGCTGCCGATGACGACCGCCTAGTCTTGCTGATTGCCTCAGGACTTGAAAAAGAGTTCGGACAGCCGCTTTCCGAGATGGCGCTCGGGCGCCTGCGGCAGGCCATGCCCGAACTGAAACTGCGGCCCAAGACTTTGGTCGAGCTCGCCGCCAATGCTCGCTTCCTGGTGATGCCTCGGCCGATCCGGCCGGACGACAAAGCCGCCAAACTGCTCACCGCCGACGCGCGCCGGCTATTGGCTGATTTGTCCAAGCTGTTGCGCGGCGCCGAGTGGGAGCCAGGACGCCTCGAGGACGCGGTCCGCACCTTTGCCGGAGCGAGGAATATGAAGCTGGGCGCG
>JAFASL010000028.1 GCA_019244535.1 Alphaproteobacteria bacterium | reverse complement strand
GTCTTCGGCGCGAAGCCGGTGAACGCTTCCCCGAGAAAGTGACCGCCTTTCACGAAGGCATGGCGGTCCACGGACGGTATGGAAAACCGTGCCCGGCTTGTGGGGTGCCGATCGCGCGGATCGTCTACGCGGACAACGAGACGAACTACTGTGCGCGATGTCAGACCGGCGGGCGCCTCCTCGCCGACCGCGCACTGTCGCGCCTAATGCGTGAAGACTGGCCGCGCACGCTCGAGGAGATGGAAGAGCTGCGCCGTCGCTGAGCCGCCGGCACGACCACGGCGGACTGGGTCAGCGGCGAGCGCCAGACAGCGCTCGTCGCGATTCGTCGAGACGAGACTGGGCCGAGACTTCTCCGGACGGCGTTAATCGTCTGTCACTGCGGCGGCGATTTTGCCGTCCGGCCTTCGGGGAGCCGGGTGAAATGAGAGGAGGAAGCCTATGGACCGCGATAGCTCATCTTCCGGGCATCGCACCATCCGAAGACCGCAGCCCGGATCGATCCAATCAAACCAGCAAACGGAAGCCGTGCTAACCAAAGGGGATTTGGCAATTGTGGTATTCGTCTCATCCCTTTGGCTTTGGGCAGCGGTTTGGGCAATGACGACGCATTACGTATTCCGATAACCCGCGCCACCGGTCGGGGAGCCCTGGGGAGTGCGCCAGACCCTGATGCGGGCTGCCGAGCTTGGCGAGCGGGTCGAGGCTTGACTCCTGCGTCAGTTGGGCCAATGACGGACGCCGCCGGATGCGCCCTGAGCAGCCGTTTGTTAGATGAGCGGATGTCTAGGCTGGCGGCTGCTAATATTTTTCCGAATGGGGCGCTCGCGTGCTTTGCGGAAATCCGTACAAGAGCTCGGGGTTTTTGACCAGAATTCGGTTGCGCGTCGCAGCTTCGGGTGCCCAATCGGCGAGCAGATCGAAGGTGGCCGCATCGTCCGGCTTCATGTCCTCGCCGGGATGCGGCCAGTTGGTGCCCCACACCAATCGCTCCGGCGCGGCGGCTATATAGGCGCGCGCCAGCGCACCCGAATCGGGATAGTGGGGTGGTCCCATTTTGCTGGCGTCGTATGGAGCGACAAGTTTAACCCAGGTGTTGGCGCTGTCGATGAGCCGGCGTATCTGCGCGAATAGCGGGTGATCGGGGCCCTCCGGCTCGGGGACGTGACCAAAGCGGTCAAGTACGACTGGCGTCGGCAGCCGCCGCAGTACGGGCAGCAGCGGCAGCAAATCGGCAGCCCAGACATTGATCTCGACATGCCAGCCGAGCGGGGCGATGCGCCGCGCCAGCGGCTCGATCATCGTCGCCGTCGTCGCTCCATTGGACGGCGCAAAGTTGAAGTAAAGCCCGCGCACTCCGAGCCGATCGAACCGCTTCAGCACCGCGTCGGCGACCCCCGCATCAACCACCGCGACCGCGCGTGTTTCGCCGCCGAACGCCGCCAGCGCTTCGAGCAGACAGCGATTATCGGCGCCATATGCGGAGGGCTGGACGAGCACCTGCCGCGTGATGCCGAGTCGGCGCATCAGCGCACGATAATCGTGAGGTGTCGCATCGTCCGGACGCTTGATCGTATCCGAGAACGCGGGATAGCGGCGATCGTAGACGTAATGGTGACAGTCGGTGGTGCCGGGCGGCGCTTTGAGCCGCGGCGTCTCGCTGCCGGAGGACCAGGGCGCGGCCCTCGCACCGGGCTCCTCGTCGCGCCCCGCGACGAGCACCGCAGCGGCGCCGGCCAGCAGCTCGCGTCGCCGCATCGTTTCCTCCAACGCATCGGGTCTGGTCGCGGGCGATCCACCAAGATTAACAGCCAACCGAGCCGTTTCGTTCGATCTCGGGCAAGGTCTGGATTGGCGCATGAAGACCAGTTCTCGCCTCCCAGACGGAGCGGCCGTTGTCAGTCGCGAAAGCGGTCCGAAATCTACATCATAGACGGCGCGGCCTGCAGGGGGTCTTCTCCGATCGCCCTCCGGTTCCGGCGCCGGCGCTTTGCCGTTGCTCAACGCGTTCAAAGGCGCAATTCTGGCCTCGAAACCGGCGAGTGCCGACTGAAACCATGCCCAATGCTAGCGCCATCCCGATCATCGATCTTGGACCCTATCTCGCGGGAGAGCCCGGGGCGCTCGACCGCGCCGCGACCGAGCTGCGACAGGCGCTGACCGAGATCGGCTTCTACACGATCGTTAATCACGGCGTGCCCTCGGCGCTGATGCACGAGGTCTACCGTCAGGTCGCCCGCTTCCACGCTCGGCCACTCGACGAGAAGCTCAGAATCAAGCTCGACAGGCACAATGTCGGCTATCTGCCGATGATGGGCGACACTCTGCGCACCTCGATCGTGGCGAACGTCACCAAGCCCAACATGAGCGAGGCGTTTTTTATGGCGCGCGACCTCGCCTCCAACCACCCCGACGTCGTCTCTGGCCGGCGTTTCCGAAGCGCCAATCAGTGGCCGGAGGGCCTGCCCGG
>JAFASL010000940.1 GCA_019244535.1 Alphaproteobacteria bacterium | reverse complement strand
TATCTATAGCCTTGGCGATGGCGACGGCGCGAAATGCTGGCGCGCACCGCGTACCCCACGAGGAAGCCAATAACCACGCCGAAACACCCCACACTGAGGACAAGCGCAATTTCGTGGTTTCCTATCGGCATCTATCAGACTCCAGTTATCGCGGCATGGGAGCGGCCGGGTGCGATAACGATCTCGCGGCGGAACATCTGGGTCAGATCGTTCGGGTCCGGGAAGCCGGGCTACTGTTCCAAGAAGGGCGAGGAACTGGCGGGTCCGGCGCATCGCAGTTCTTGCGCGTTCAAGCCGACGCTGAACCACAGGCCTCTCGCTCGGTATTGGCATGCTCCAGAGAGAATTAACCATCTATGCTAGCCCGATCCAGTCGTTTTAGGAAATCGCTCCTTCGCGCCCTCCGGGGTGATCTTTGAGATCTTCGGCAGTCAGACTGGGCAGCACTCGTTCGTCGACCTCGTTGTCGCGGAACGCCTGCCCGTATTGGCCGAGCCCCAAACCGTCCAACCAGGCTGCGATGTCCATGCTCGCCTCGCCTGACGCGTTTCCCGTATCTGTGGTTAAGGCGATCTTCCGCCAAATCTCGGCATGGATGCGAGCAAAAAGCGGCAGGAGTGCCAAGTGACCCGGGGGTTCACCGAAAGGGAATAGCAGCGCTCGCGTTTACCGTTAGAATAAGCCCCAGAGCCGATGATCTAGCCGGCTGTTGCGGGTGGGAGCACCGCTTTGGCCACAGGACGGGTCGAACGCAGGCTGGCCGCAGTTCTCGCCGCCGACGTGGCGGGGTACTCGGGCCTGATGGGGGCAGATGAGGAAGGCACGCACGAGCGGCTGCCAGCGGTGAGTCACACAAACTCGACATCGAACAGATTTCGTGCAGTAAGGTCGCTTTGGACATCGGTGCGAACTAAAAAGTTCCAATCCATCGCCGAGCGGAGAGTTACCCACGAACTCGTGTTGGTTGCCCGCTTGGCCCTCGGCCCGGCGCATCAGCGTGAACGGCGAGCTGCACGAGGCGGTCGCGCACTGGCGGGCGAAAACTATTGTTCAGCGCCGGGTCGCCGATCTGGTCCATCGTGCCGCCAATGCGCAGCAACAGCTCGCGTTCCGCCACCAGCCGCTGTAGCCTTCGCCCGTTCCAGTAATAGAGCACGTCCAGCAGGTCGCATCCGGCCCGCACACTGGCAACGAATGCCAGCTCATCGTTGTCGTTCAAGGCCGGCGCGTCAAACCCGACCAGAACTACAGCAGGCACTCCCGGTGCATCCTCGCCGGCGAGTGCTATGGCCTGCAGCTGCTCCGCGCCGGCGAGGAAAATCCCCTCGGTCGCCGCTCGCCGGCGACCTGCGCCGTGAACGCCACATGCCCGGCGCTGTTCAGCGCCGGCAGTGGATGCGCCCCAAACTCCGCGAAAGTCCCGCCTCCCGGCAGGCTGTCCCCAAACGCCGCCACCTTTGTCACCTGCCGGCATCGAAGAGGAAGATGCCCTCAAAGGCACCTTCAGCAGTAGCACCTTTCTCGCAATTTTCACGCTTTATTAACGCTACTACGCCGGTCAATTCACTTTAGACTTTCGCGCAGGTCGTAGTATGGTCTAGAGCCCTGGAGAACGCGTCCACGGCGAAACAGGAGATTGGCATCAGAAGGTGCCCAATGCTCTATTGCATTACGCTTCGATCCAGAACCGATGCAAGTATCACCGGCTGGTATGACGGCAGCCAGAGCCGATGGTCAACCGATCGCCAGCGGCAGAAACTCTTTCACAAGAAATGCGATGCCAGAGTTGTATGCCATGAACTGCGCAAGCGGTGCCCGCGCAGTGCGGAAGTGATAAATATCGAAGCAGAGCAGAACGACCGTTCCCTGTAGTGGCCCGCCGATGTCCTCGGCCTAGGTCCACTGCTAGTACGGCGAGAAGCGAATTGACGGTCATCTCTACTATCGCCCGCGCGATCGCAGCATCAGCAGCGATGGGAAAGTTCAGTTGGGCGACATCGGGTGCGCTCTTGCGTGAGGGCATTTCAGTCGAACCCATGATGGCGCGTTTCGGATGCGACCGCGGTGGCCGCTCTTCTGCCTCCCCAGAGACCAGCCTCGGTTCCGATTTTTCCGCAGTGGGGGCCAGTGCCTAATGTTGTTTGAGAGGGCGCTTTCCTGGGTTGCTATGGCGGGCGGCGGACTAAGCCCGATTCTGGTTGCGTTTGTCGTTCTCGTCATTGGAAGATCCCGACGTCGCAAGCTGAGTAACCGGAGGTTGGCGAGCGGTTTAGTCGTCGACCAGGATCAAAGACTCATTGCATTGAGGTCCCGCCACAGTCTCATCGAGAGAGCTATTGATCCTCCATCAAATACCGACAGTCCAGAGGTTGTGGAGCATGGTTTAAGGAACGATGGAACAGCGTGCAGTTCCTTCGGCCGGCGGTAGATTCGGCCCAGACAAATGTCCCCGCGGCAAGCCCTGTCAATTCGTGCGAAACTCTCACCGAAAAAATCGCCAGTTTCGCTTGCAAGCCTTTGGATGCGGTCCGCGGCGGGCCGCACCCGCCTCGACGGCAGTGCATGGTGTTTTTTGGTGCAGCGCCCGGGAGCAGGCTCGGTCCCGGCATCGCCGGCAACCCTCAGGCTATACCTCGCGGCCAAGGCAGCCGTGGCGATCAGCGGCCGTCAGTGACAGCATGAAAATTGTCGATCGCGGCGTTGCAGGATCGGCGGCGCTTCGCTCGCAGCGACCGAAGCACCTGGATCTGGCCCCATGGTGCAGGCGAGCGGAACAAGTATGACTTATTTCCCGCCGATAATCCGACAACCCCGTGCTGGTGTTCATACAATCGCGAAATCGCCAACATTGTTCGTGTTTTGCTGAGGGCGTGCTCGCGCGAAGTTGGTCCGCTGCGCTGCTCGGCTACACATTAGCGCCTGCCGCGGCCTTGACGCAGATCGTGAGCGAGCTGCG
>JAFASL010000931.1 GCA_019244535.1 Alphaproteobacteria bacterium | reverse complement strand
GGGCCATCGGGTGAACCTGCACGGGCTGACGCTCAACATCACGACGCTGATCTCGACACAAAACCACGAGCAGCATTACGGCATCGAGCACATTGCGCTCGATACCGACGATTACCCCGGGGCAATGGCAAAGCTCCGCGAGAGTGGCGTGCGCGTCCTCGAAGAACTGCCGCCGAACAATGGCCGCCGGGTGTGCTTTCTCGAAGCGCCCGACGGTGCCCAGATCGAGCTGATTGAAAAAGTCAAGGCCGCATAGCCGGCCGAGAGGCGCGCTGCATGGCGTTGAAGGACAGGATCGCGCTCGGCGCTGCACTGCCGCACCGCTCACCCGAGCCGATCGACATCGGGACGGTACGCCGGGTCGCGCAGCGCGCCGAGGCGCTCGGCTTCCGGGACTTGTGGGTCACCGAGAACACGCTCGACCACGTGTTCTGCTTCGATCCCGTCGTGGTGCTTACGTACGCCGCCGCGGTCACATCGACGATCCGCCTCGGCGCGTCGGTCGTTGTCTTGCCGGTGCACAACCCGATCCACATCGCCCACCAATGGGCGAGCCTGGACCATGTCAGCGGAGGCAGGGCAATTCTCGGCTTAGGTCTCGGCCGGGACCATCATTACGAGCAGTTCCAGACGCCACGCGAGGGGCGCGTGCGGCGCTTCCGCGAAGCGGTGGATTTGGTGAAGGCGCTGTGGACCGAGCCAAAGGTCAGCTATCAAGGCCGCATTTTTTCGCTCGAAAACGGCACGATGGCGCCCAAACCGGTGCAGAAGCCGCATCCGCCGATCTGGATGGGTGTCGGGCATCCGGACGCGCTGCGCCGGACCGCGGCGATCGCCGATGGCTGGATGGGCTCGGGCGGCTCCAGCAATGCCGCCTTCGTTCGATCTGTCCCGATACTGCGAGAGGCGCTGGAGAAGGCGGGACGCGATCCGGCCGCTTTCCCGATCTCGAAGCGGGTGTTTTTGGCGGTCGACGAGCGGCCCGGGATCGCCCGTGCCGAACTGCACCGCTGGTTTACCGTCGTGTACCGCAACCCCGAAGGGACCGATGCCTCCGGCATCCACGGCACGCCGGAGCAGGTGCGCGATCGGTTGGAGGAGCTGGTCGCCGCTGGCGCCAACCACCTTCTCCTCAACCCGGTAAGCCGCTACACCGAGCAGCTCCAAGCGCTGGCCGAAGTGGCCGGGCTTTCCTGACTAGGAGACAAATTTTTGACATCAGCTCAATCCGATCCGGTGAAGCAGCAGGTCGCCACGCATTGGGGCCGGCGCGCGGCGCATTTTGACGAGGATTTCGGGCACAGTATCCGTACGGCGGCCGAGCGGACCGCCTGGGACCGGATTTTCGATCTGGTGCTGGCTGGCCGCCGCGGCGCGCTCGACGTGCTCGATGCGGGCTGTGGCACCGGTTTCCTCAGCTTAGAGCTTGCCTCGCGCGGACATCGGGTCACCGGCGTCGATTTCGCGCCCGCGATGCTCGCCGAGGCGCGCCGCAAGGCTGCGCAGCACGGTGCTGAGATCCGCTTCGAGGAGGCTGACGCCGAGCAATTGCCGTTCGCATCCGGCAGCTTCGACCTCGTCGTGAGCCGGCATGTGCTATGGACTTTGCCCCACCCCGAGATGGCGATCGACGAGTGGATCCGCGTGCTGCGGCCAGGCGGGCGGCTCGCCGTCATCGACGGACAGTTCGACCCCAACTTCTCGGTCCACCAGAACGAAAATGCCCGCACAAGCAACGAATATGCAGCGATCGGCGATCAGCTGCCGTTTCTCGGGGGCAGGCCGCGCGAAGAGATCGAGGTTCTGTTGCACGCGCATGGGCTCGTTAATGTCGGCAGCGACCCGGTGCGTGATCTCGTCGAAGCGCAGGCCGAACGCATGGTCGAGGAGGGCAGGGAGCGCCAGACGCGCCGGCGCTATGTCGCGTGGGGGGAAATTACCGGGTGAGCCGCCCGGGCATGCTGCTGCGTGTCCGATCGATCACCTACCTGGCTCAGCGGATCAACGGATATGAGCTGGTGGACCCGGAGGAATGCGACCTGCCCGCCTTCACCGCCGGGGCGCATCTATCGGTGCGCGCCACTGGCGGGCCGGTGCGGGATTTCTCGTTATGGAACGACCCCGCCGAGCGGGCTCGGTACTGCATCGCGGTGCTGCGGGAACCGGACGGGCAGGGTTCTCGCGAATGGCACGAGCGGGTCCGGGTCGGCGACATCGTCGAGGCCTCGGCCCCGCGCAACAACTTTCCGCTGGCGCCAGAGGCCGAGCATCATCTGCTGATCGCGGGCGGCATCGGCATCACGCCGATCATGGCGATGATCGCGGAATTGCGGCGCCGGCGGGCCGATTTCCGGCTTCATTACTGCACCCGCTCGCCAGAAGAGACCGCATTCCTCGACGATCTTTCGATCCTCGCCGCGCAAGGACGCGTGCGTTTGCACCACGATGGCGGCGACCCGGCGAAAG
>JAFASL010000930.1 GCA_019244535.1 Alphaproteobacteria bacterium | reverse complement strand
TGGAGCATGCGCGGCAATTCAAGGTCGGCAATGAATTGACCCGCGCCGGTCAATAGCCGCCGATCTTCGCGGCGCAGCAGCGAGCGGCCGACCAGCCCGCCGGTCGCCTTCATGATTTGGCGGCGCGCATCGCCTCCGCCCCGGCCTTCACCGCCTTGACGATATTTATGTAGCCGGTACAGCGGCACAGCACCGCCGAGATCGCGTCGCGGATCTCGTCCTCGGTCGGCGACGGGTTGATCTTCAGATAATCGAGCGCGGCGATCAGCATGCCGGGCGTGCAGAACCCGCATTGCAATGCGTGATGCTCGTGGAATGCCTGCTGCATTGGATGAAGCTTGCCGTCGCTCTCAGCGAGACCCTCGACGGTCAGCAGCTCGGCGCCGTCGGCTTGCACTGCAAACATGATGCAGGAGCGGGCCGCCTCGCCATTGTAGAAGATCGTGCAGGCGCCACAGACCCCGTGCTCGCAGCCGGCATGCGTGCCGGTGAGGCCGAGATCCTCCCGTATGAAGTCGACGAGGAGCTTGCGCGGCTCGCAGCGACCCTCGCGCGGCTGTCCATTGACAGTCAATCGAATGTCAACCGGAGCGGACATTCTGTCGATCCCTCGCCTTGAGGATGGCGCGCCGGGTCAGAACTCCGGTCAAATGGCGGCGGAAATCCGCCGACGCGTTGTGGTCGGCCATCGGCTCGACCAATTCCGCCGCACGCTGGGCCGCCGCAGCGACAGCAGCTTCGCCGAGCCCTCTCTCCTTAAGAATCGCCTCGGCGTCAAGCAAGCGGACCGGCACCGGACCGATCCCGGCGGTTGCAAGGCGCGCCGTCGTGCAGCGCTCGCCATCCCGCACCAGCATGACCGCGATCGCGGCGATCGCAAAATCACCCTTGCGCCGGGCAAATTCCTCGATCGCATACCCGGCCTCCGGCGGCATCGCCGGAAGGCGTACCTCGGTCAGGATCTCGTCGAAGCCAAGCGCCGTCGTCAACGGCGCGACGAAGAGATCGGGCGCCGCGATGCACCGCTCTCCTTCCGGCCCGCGAGCCACGACTTCTCCCGCGAGCGCCTGCAAGACCATCGGGATCTCTGCTGCCGGGTCAGCATGGGCGATCGATCCGCCGATCGTGCCGCGCGTACGGGTCGGCAGGTGCCCAACCCAGCGCAGCGCCTCGGTGAGGAGCGGCAGTCCCTCTGCGACGAGCGGCGCGAATTCGAGCCGCCGCTGGCGCGCCATTGCGCCGATCCGGACCGTCCCGTCGGTCACCTCGGTTTGGTCGAGGCCCCGGATACGATTGAGGTCGATGATCGCCGCAGGCGTCGCGAGCCGAAAATTCATCATCGGCACGAGGCTCTGACCGCCCGCAAGGATACGCGCCTCGCCTTGATACCGTCCCAGCACCGCGATGGCTTCGTCCACCGTGGCTGGGCAATGGTAATCGAATTTAGCCGGCTTCACGCGAAGAGCTTACCACGGAATCACAACCAGGCGAGCGTATCGGGGTCGAGGCCGAGGAGGTGTTGGCCCACCGTCTCGAAATGCTCCTGGCGGCCCTGCAATTGCTGCGAGACGGTGTGGACGTCGCGGAAGCGGCGCTCGAACGGGTTCTCTTCGAAGATCGCGGTCGAGCCGGCAGCATGGTAGGCCATGTCGACGACACTCAGCGACTGGTGGATCGCAAAGGTCGAGGCGAGCCGGATTACCATCCGCTGCTCGAGGGTGAGCCGGCCTAAGCGCTCCACCTCGGCGGTGATCTCCTCCAGCGATTGATACAGAAAGGCGCGGGCGGCGCGCAGCCGCGCTTCGGCCTGCGCGGCCTGCGACTGCACGACATTGTTGTCGCGCAACGCGGATTTGCCGCGGAACGGCACCTTGTCGCGCGCCAATTCGACAAAGGCGTCGAGCGCGCTGCGCGCGATCCCCATTGCGACACCGGCAAAGCCGGAGGCGTAGAGCTGCAGGCTGCTGAACCGGTAGAGCAGCCCGTCCTCGCGGCGGGTGTCATCGCCGTCGCGCGCCGCGACATAGCCTTCCGGCACAAACAGGTCGGTGACCGAGTATTTGTCGCTGCCGGTGCCGCGCAGTCCGATGACATGCCAGATGTCGGTCATCTCGGCGCAGGATTTCGGGAAAATCGGCGTGCGGATGACCGGGCTGCTATCGGGATGCAGCAATTGCTTGCCGTCCTCGTCATAGATCGGCACATGGCAGCCGAGCCAGCTCGCATTGTGGCTGCCGCTCGCAAAGCTCCACGTCGCGGTGACGCGGTAGCCGCCCTCGACGATTCGCGCCTTGCCGGGTCCCGGCCCCCAGGCGAGAATGCCGCGCGGCCCGCCAAAGACCTCCTTGGCGACGGCCGGATCGAGATAGGCCGCCGTCATCGAACAGCCGGCGCCCTGGTTGAGGCACCACGCCGCGCTCCCATCGCCCTTGGCGATTTCCTCGACGACGCGGACATAGGGGGCGGGGAGCAGTTCGGCGCCGCCGATCGACCGCGGCAACAACATCCGGAAAAACCCGCGCTCGACCATTGCCGCGACGATCGCCTCCGGCAGTTCGCGCTGGCGCTCGATCTCGGGCGCAGCGGCGGCAAGCTCGGGAAGAAAGGCGCGCGCCCGTTCGAGATATTCGGCGCCCGGACCATCTGCTGTCGTCGACCGCATCGCGCGCTCCTCCTTCCTATGATCGCGTCACCCGTTAGCATAAACTCGGGCGATGGCGATCCGTCTTCTGCCGCCGGTCCTCGTCAACCGCATCGCCGCGGGCGAAGTCATCGAGCGGCCGGCGGCGGCGGTCAAGGAATTGGTCGAGAACGCAATCGACGCCGGCGCCGCGCGGGTCGATGTCACCTTGTGGGAAGGCGGCCAAGCTTTGATCGCGGTCGCCGACGATGGCGGCGGCATGACACCCGGCGAGTTGTCTCTGGCGGTCGAGCGCCACTGCACCTCGAAATTGCCGGAGGATGATTTGCTGCGCATCGCCGCGCTCGGCTTTCGCGGCGAGGCTCTGCCGTCGATCGGCGCGGTGAGCCGCATGCGCATCGTCTCGCGTCCGGCCGGGTCCGATAGCGCCTGGGAGATCGCGGTCGAGGCGGGCCGGAAATCGGCGCCGCTGCCGGTGGCGCACCCACCGGGCACCCGCGTCGAGGTGCGCGATCTGTTTTTCGCGACTCCGGCAAGGCTCAAATTTCTCAAGACGCCGCGCACCGAGCGCGATCTGGCGGTCGACGCGGTGCGGCGGCTGGCGATGGCCTACCCGGCAATTTCGTTTACGGTCATCGGCGATGAGGAGCGCCTGTTGCTGCGGCTTGCTGCGGCTGGCGCGTCAGAACCGGCTACCGCGCGCCGGGTCCGGCTCGCGGCGCTGCTGGGGCGCGATTTCGCGGAGAACTCGGTCGCGATCGACGCCCTGCGAGGCGGCTTCCGGCTGACCGGACTGATAGGATTGCCGACCCTCAATCGGGCCGCGCCGCGCGACCAATACCTCGTCGTCAACGGCCGGCCGGTGCGCGACAAACTGCTGGTCGGGGCGGTGCGCGGCGCCTACCAGGATGTGCTCGCCCGCGATCGCCATCCGATGGTCGCCTTGTTCCTCGACGGCCCGCCCGAGCAGATCGACGTCAATGTCCATCCGGCAAAGGCCGAGGTGCGGTTTCGCGATACGGCGCTCGTGCGCGGGCTGATCGTCGGCGCATTGCGCAATGCGCTTGCCGCCGCCGGGCACCGCGCCTCGTCGACGGTCGCCGACGCGGCGGTCGCTGCCTTTCGTCCTGCAGCCGGCACACCGCGCCTGGCTTTCCCGCTGCCGGCGCCGAGCCCCTCATTGGCGCTTGCGGAGAGCGCCAATGAGTTTCTGCGGCCAACCGAAGAGGCACCGACGAGGCCGGCAGAGACCCCGCTCGGCGCCGCGCGCGCGCAACTGCACGGAACTTACATTCTCGCGGAGACCGCGACCGGGATCGTGCTCGTGGACCAGCACGCCGCGCATGAGCGGCTGGTTTACGAGCGCATGAAGGAGGCTTTGGCCGCGCATGGCGTTGCGCGCCAAGCCTTGCTCCTTCCCGAAGTCGTCGAGCTCGACGAAGCCGGCGCGGCGCGGCTCGCTGCCCGCGCCGCGGAGCTCGCCGAATTCGGGCTCGTGCTCGAGCCGTTTGGCGCCGGCGCCATCGTCGTCCGCGAGGTTCCGGCATTGCTCCCGGGGCTCGATGTCGGCGGCCTCGTGCGTGACCTCGCCGACGAGCTTGCCGAATGGGGAGACACCTTGGCGTTGAAGGAACGCATCGAAACCTTCTGCGGCACGCTTGCCTGCCACACCAGCGTGCGCGCCGGGAGCCGTCTTTCGCCCGCCGAGATGGACGCTTTGCTGCGCCAGATGGAGGCGACTCCGAACAGCGGCCAATGCAATCACGGCCGTCCGACCTACATCGCGCTCGCCCTTGCCGACATCGAAAGGCTGTTCGGGCGGCGCTAGAGCTGGGCCAGAGTTAATCGGCTTCGCCGGCGCGGCGCCGGCGCGGGCGGAGGCGGTTGAAGAAGGTACCGCTGCGTTCGCGGAGGGTCTGGAATGTGACGTAGAGCATCGGGATCACGAA
>JAFASL010000894.1 GCA_019244535.1 Alphaproteobacteria bacterium | reverse complement strand
ATCGCGCCTCGATCGAGTTCGATGCCGAGACCGGGGCGTTCGGGCAACCGCAGCGTGCTGTCGGGTTCGAGCCGCAATTCCTCCTTCAACAGCTCGGTGCGCAAGCCGTTCGGGTTCTGATCCCATTCCAGCACCAGCCCGTTGGGGATCGACGCCGCGTAGTGCAGCGAAGCGACGAGCAGAACCGCACTGCCAAACGAATGTGGCGCGACCATCCTGTGATGTGCCTGCGCGAAAGCGGCGATGCGCTTGCCTTCCGAAAAACCGCCGGTCCAGGCGATGTCGGGCTGCACGATGTCGACCGCGCCGCGGGTGACCAGCTCGCGAAAACCGAAAAGGCCGATCTCGGTCTCGTAGCCGGCAATCGCGGTATCGAGCGCGTCGGCGACCCGGGCGCTGCCGTCGATATCATCGGTGGCGACCGGCTCCTCGATCCAGAACAGCCTATAGGGCGCCATCTCGCGCCCCATCTCGATCGCGAAAGACGGGCTCCACGCGCAGTTGACGTCGACCATCAGTTTCGCTTGCGGCCCCAGCGCTTGCCGCACCGCCGCGATGCGCGCCAGATCCTCCGACGGATCGGTCTCGCAGAAATCGACATTGCCCGAGAGCTGGCGCAGATGCGTGCCAGTCGACGGATTGCGGCCGATCTTCATCTTCATGCCCTTGAAGCCGCGAGCGCGGTAGCCCTCCGCCTCGGCAGCGAGATCCTCGACGCTCTTGCCTTCCTGGTAGAAGCCCCCGCTGGCGTACGCTTCGACCCGCTCGCGGCAGCCGCCAAGGAGGCGGTAAAGCGGCAATTGGGCGACTTTGCCGACAATGTCCCACAGCGCGATGTCGATGCCGCTGATCGCATTCATAACGATTCCGCGGCGGCCGTACTGGCGGGTGTGCGCGAACATCTTCTGCCACAGCCGCTCGATCAGGAGAGGGTCTTCGCCAATCAGCATCGGCTCCAAGACGCGTCTGATGACATCCTGCGTGGTCCCGCCGCCGACCCCGGCTTCGCCAATGCCGATCACGCGCTCGTCAGTCTCGATCTCGACGAGCAGCGAGCCGCGGCGGGCCTGCATGCCGCCGGCGCTGCCATAAGGCGGCTCGCAGCGGTAGGAGAGCGGCGTGGTGCGGATATCAACGATCTTCACGGCCTCAGCCCTCGCTCAGGACGGCCATCAGGTCGCACTGGATCTGCATCGGCGACGTGAAATCACCCGAGGTCAGAGTGTGCCGTGCCGGACGCGAATGCGGGTCGGGAAACATCGTCACCCAATGCCGGTTCATGATCTCGCGCAGCGAGCGATCGGTGATCCATACCGTCATCTTAACGATGTCGTCGGGTGAGCCGCCTGCCGCCGCCATCACACGCCGCACATTCTCGAACATAACCCGGCATTGCTCGTCGAGGTCGGCCGGGACCTTGCCGGTCTCCGGATCGGTGCCGGAGATCGCGCCAGACACCACGAATGGCCCGCGGCGGCTCGCGCTCGGGATCGGATTGACGTGCTTTGCCCCCGCTACATCGATGCTGCGCCGCTTTTCCATCATACTCCTCCCATGCCAATGGCAACGTGACCCTTATAACAGAGCGCCGCCGAGGCCTCTCTTGACGATGAGATTGGCGTGAGCCTACACAGCAAACTGCGCTTCCGACCGGCGCGTGCACCGAGGGAGGATGACAGATGGCTCGCATCAGGCATATCGCACTCGTAACCGACGATCCCGCCAAGACTGCGGAGTTCTACAAGGAACATTTCGGACTGACCGAGCTCTATCGCCGGCCCGGGGACACTGGCGAAAAGGGTGTCTGGCTCAGCGACGGCTACATCTATTTCGCTATTCTGAAATATGGCGAGGCCGGTGCTCCAAAGCTCGGCCCGGGGCAAACGTCCGAAATGCGCGGGATTCACCACATCGGATTTTACGTCGACGACGAGCAGGCGACAGCCAAAGAGCTGGAGGCGGCGAATTTCAAGCCCGTGCCGATGCCGAAATCGGAGAGGTCGGAACGGACCCCGATGGGCGACGCCGTCAATTTGAAATACCTGGGCCCCGACGAAGTACAGATCGACATTCGCAGCCGCGGCTGGAACGAGGCAATCAGCTTTGCGATGCAGCGCTATGATCTGACGCCCGTGAAGGAGGAAGCTGCCGAGTAATTCCGCCGCGCCATTCGATTGGAGAAGTGCCGATGATCTACGAAGTTCG
>JAFASL010000887.1 GCA_019244535.1 Alphaproteobacteria bacterium | reverse complement strand
GATGTCGATCTCGAGGCTGCGCCGCCACGAATCGTCGTCCATGCGCTGCGCCAGCGCGCTCACATTGGCAACAAAGATGTCGAGGCCGCCAAGCGCCGCTGCAGCATCGGCGACCCACGCGCGCAGCGCCTGGATGTCTGCAACATCGGCGACACTGCCCCAGCTTTTCACCCCTCTGCCGGCAAGCGCCGTGACCGCTTCGTCGACCGCCGTGCGGGTTCGGGCGCAGAGCGCTATGTTGCAGCCCTCATCCGCCAGCAGTTCGGCGATCGCACGGCCGATGCCGCGCGTGCCGCCGGTGACGATCGCGTTCTTGCCTTTGAGATCGAGGTCCAAACTCCCCTCCTTTTGGCTGATGCACCGGTACTATAATGCGCGACTCAGCCAAACCGCCCAACCCACAGGAGGGTTTGCCGATGGCGCTAGCGAACGAGCGCGTAGCATGGTTCAACGGCAAAATTGTCCGCGAGAGCGAAGTCCTGATCCCGTTTCGCGACCAGGGGTTTTTGCGTGGCGACGCCGTGTTCGACATGACCCGCAGCTTCAACGGCAAGGCGTTCCGGCTCGCGGAGCACATTGCGCGGCTCTACCGGTCGCTCCGGTATCTCGACATCGACCCCGGCATCCCGGCTTCCGAGATGGTCGCCATCAGCGAGGACGTGCTGGAGCGCAATCATCATCTGCTCGGGCCCGGTGAGGATTACTGGCTGGCCCAGCGCATCAGCCGCGGCATCAACCGCGTCGCGGGTGACAATTGGGACCACTACGGGCCGAACGTTATTGTCGAATGCGTGCCATTGCCGCTGCGCGAACGCGCCAGGCACTTCCGCGACGGCATCGACGTTGTCACCCCGTCGCTGCGGCGCACTCCGCCCGACTCGCTGTCGCCGCGCGCCAAGATGCACCAGTATCTGAACCTGGTGCTCGCCGACCGCGAGGTGAAGGCCCAGAACCCGGACGCTTGGGCGGTGTTGCTCGACGTCAACGGCAATCTTTCGGAGGGTCAGGGGAGCAATATTTTCCTGGTGCGCGACGGCTGCCTGCTGACGCCGCGGGAGCGCTATGTTTTGCCCGGCGTCAGCCGTCAGGCGGTGATCGATCTCGCCGAGGGCCTCAAAATCCCGTTCGAGGAGCAGGATATCGACCTTTACGATGCGTACACTGCCGAAGAGTGCTTCCTGACCTCGACTAGCTTGTGCATCTGCGGGGTGCGCAGCCTCAACGGGCGCGGCTTTGCTGAAGGGAAGGTTCCCGGGCCAGTCACTCAGCGCCTCACCGAAGCCTATAAGGAACTGGTGGGATGCGACTTTGTCGCACAGTACCTGCGGCGCCTCGACGCCTGAATCGTGTTTCGAATATGTGGTTCGGGCTGGGCGCTGCTTGCGCTCCTGCTGTCGCCTTCGGCGGTGCAAGGGCAAACAGCGACGCCGATCGAGCATCTGATCGTCGTTGTCGGAGAGAATCTCAGCTTTGACCATCTGTTCGCAACCTACCGGCCGCGATCGAACGCCAAAGTTCGCAATTTATTGTCTCAGGGCATTATAGATCGTTATGGCGAACCGGGGCCGGAATTCCCCAGGGCTGCTCAGCGCCGTGCCGAGGTCCGCGAAAATTACCAGGTGACGCCGCACATCGTCGGGACCTATGGCGAGTTGCCCCGGCCGGGAACCACCTATGCCGTCGGGCTCCCGCGCTATGCGCGGGACATGCGATTTCCGGCCCTGTTGCCGAACGGGCCATTTCAGATCACCAAGTATGTGGATTACACGGCACCCGTTGGCGACCCGGTGCACCGCTTCTTTCAGATGTGGCAGCAAGTCGACGGCGGGAAGCACGATCTTTTCGTCTGGGTTGACGAGACCTCGGGCGAGGGTTCGCAGAACCGGAGTTACCCTGGTTCCAGCACCAATCAGGGCGCCGTCGCGATGGGCTTCTACAACATGGCCGCAGGCGACGCCCCTTATTTCCGTCAGTTGGCCGATACTTACGCGCTGAGCGATAATCACCACCAGCCGATAATGGGCGGCACCGGTGCTAATTTTCAAGCGCTGGCGACCGGTCACGCAATCGCGTATTGGCGGGATGGATCGCCGGCGGAGCCGCCGCTCAACCAGATCGAAGATCCGAACCCGCGGCCGGGAACCAACAACTGGTACACACAGTCGGGTTACTCAAGCGGCTCGTATACCAATTGCTCGGACGCAAGCGCGGCCGGCTCGGCATCGATACGCTCATATCTTGCAGCACTGCCGTACCGCGTCTTCAATGGCGGCAACTGCATGCCCGGCGCCTATTACCTGGTGAACAATTACGGTGCCGGTTTCTTCGCCAATGGCGAACCGGCGCCGCTGGGGCCCGACATCTTTCGGGTGCCGCCGCAAGCGCAGCCGACGATCGCCGAGGCGCTTTCGGCCAAGGGAATAAGCTGGAAATGGTATTCCGGAGGGCGTACGGCGGGCGGCGTCACGCGGGAATATTGCGGCGTCTGCGATCCGCTCATCTACTCGAGCGCGATCATGACCGGTCCGCTCAGAGCCAATCTTCAGGACCACGCTGCGCTGTTTCGCGATATCGACGACATCTATGCGATGCCGGCCGTCGCTTTTGTGATCCCGCCCAATACCGAATCCGGCCACCCGGCATCTTCTACGGTCTCCCGCTATGAAACGTTCCTCCGCAAGCTCATCGACAAAGTCCAGTCTAATCAGGCCCTATGGGCGAAGACTGCGATCCTCGTTACGGTCGATGAGGGCGGCGGGTA
>JAFASL010000778.1 GCA_019244535.1 Alphaproteobacteria bacterium | reverse complement strand
TGTCCGACAACGAAATCAAGCAATATCCGCGATTATAACTGAAAATGTTCCACTACATTATTGGACGCGAGTGCGAAAATCGACCTCTGTTCCACGGCAAATCAATCACTTACTGGATCGCCACTCTCGGTAACTGTTCAAGTTGGGCCAAAGACCGTAGAGCGCGCATTGGCGCAGATCCGGGAAGGCCGCGCCCGTTTGGCCCCGCAGAATCGCAATGAATTATGATGCAGACCCGCCGATTTCTTCAGACTCCAGCACCACCGGTCGGCCATGTGGCGTCCGGCGATATGCCTCGGCCCATTCTTCTTTTCTTGCCAGCAATGCCGGACGTGCCACGAGGTCCTTAACAGTTACCAGGGTTTCCAGCGCGGCGAGCCACCGGTCATAGTACTGTGAGCCGTCATCGGCCTCGCCGCGCCGGCTAGCCGCAGCAAGCTCCTCGGCGAGCGCGGCAGACCATTCGCTCCAGGTGAAAAGGCCGGCTTCGGACAATTTGACCGCAAGCGCAAAAGCGTGCGCTTCCCACGGCGCGGCAAAAACCGGCTCTGCTTCCGACATCGGGCTACGCGGGTTCGAGATAGTCTTCCCAAAGATCGATATAGACAGCATCCCGTGCAGCCGCCGCGTCGCCCCACAGCTCGCGCGCGGAAAACCGCACCGAATAAAGATGCTGCGGGCTTTCTCCCAGAAAATGAGCGTTGCTGTCCGGGAATACATGCGCGCCATGGACCCGATCGACAACGCCGACATTGGCGCGGGCGTAGCGCGGTAAGCGGGTGTGACCGGTCGGGTTGAGCTTCTTCGCGCGCACCCGCTCGCCTACTGCAAAACGCGGCGGCTCGTTGACCGGGCGCTCGAACCAGCCGCGTTCGGGGACGGTCCCAGTCAGCTGATCCGCCGTCAATGGCGGCGCCGCTTTGGCCGACTCCGGCATCGCCCGGCCGCTTTCTAATTCGGCGCGGCTTACAAGACCGCTCTCTTCGAGCCGAGTGATCAGCCCGGCCAGCCATTTTTCGTAATAGCTCATGCGCAGGTAATCCGCAGCCGGGATGCGCTCGATCGAATGCCGGCTCGCATCGATATTCCATTTCCCGAGAGCTGCCGTGGCGCGCTGGAGCGCCAGAACGCGGCCCTCCCAGCGCTCGTGAAACACCGGCTCGTTCGGCTCGGGCGCAATCGACCCCATGCCGTGCATGCCGCCCATATCGTGTACACCGTTCATCGTGCGCTTCCCGCAAGCGTTACTTTGGCAGTGCCGATCATCGCGTCCCGGGTGACCAGCGCCGCGAGTTCATCCTCGCTAAGGCCCTCGCTGCCGGCGGGCCGCTCGGGCAACACCAAATAGCGCATTTCGGAGGTCGAATCCCAGACGCGGATCTCGACATCCTCGCCGATTTCGAGTCCGAACTCGCGAAGCACGCCACGCGGATCGATGACGGCGCGCGACCGGTACGGGGCCGATTTGTACCAGACCGGCGGGAGACCGAGGACCGGCCAAGGGTAGCAAGAGCACAACGTGCAGACGACGAGGTTATGGCGCCCCGGAGTGTTCTCCGCCACCACCAGATGCTCGCGGCCCTGGCTGGCGTAGCCAAGCTCGGAAATTGCTGAGCCGCCGTCGGCGAGGAGCCGTTTCTTGAATTCGGGATCGACCCATGCGCGGGCCACGACGCGCGCACCGTTTCGCGGGCCGATCTTGTGCTCGTAGGTATCAATCAGAGCGTCGAGGGCTGCCGGGTCGACCAATCCCTTCTCGACCAGCAACGATTCGAGCGCCATGACGCGCAACGCCGGATCAGACGGCAACTCCTGATGGTCGTGGTCCATCCCTTCCTCCTTGTCGACGCCGGGACGCCCGCAGCTTGTGTTTTATACGGCATTGGGTCAGCGTTCCAGCCTCAGCAAAACGGGAGGAAGCAGCATGGCCGGGACCAAGATGGGTGTCGTCGGATGCGCTGGCCGGATGGGGAGGATGCTGGTTGCCGAGATTGCCGCTACCGAGGGGTGCTCCGTCGCCGGCGGCAGCGAGGCGCCGGGCAGCGGCTATGTCAATCAGGACATCGGCGAGCTGGCCGGCATCGGGCGGATC
>JAFASL010000717.1 GCA_019244535.1 Alphaproteobacteria bacterium | reverse complement strand
CGCCAGGCACGCCGCGGCACCGCCGGTGCCCATCTTGACCCACGAGGTTTGGATGTTGGTGATGACGGGGTGGAGCACGAGCCGGGCAACGGCGTGCATCAGCACCGCCTCGCGGTAGGTTGGTCCGCGGCGGGCGCGGCCCTTGAGATAAATCGGCGTCTCCATCGGCACGAAGGGCAGCGGTACGAACTCGGTGAAACCGCCGGTGCGCGCCTGCAATGCGCGAATCCGCAAAAGGTGCCGCGCCCAGTGCTTGTAACGGTCGACATGGCCATACATGATCGTGACGGTGCTCCGCAGCCCAATGCTGTGCGCAGCTTCCATGACTTCGAGCCACTGGCCGGTCTTGATCTTGTCCGGGCAGATCACCGCCCGGACCTCGTCATCGAGGATCTCGGCTGCAGTGCCGGGCAATGAACTCAATCCAGCTCCCTCCAGCTCGCGCAGAAAATCGATGAGTGAGCGACCGAGGGTCTTGGCGCCTTGCCATACCTCCAGTGGTGAGAAAGCGTGAATGTGGATGTCGGGCGCCACCTCTTTGATCGCGCGGCAGATCGCCAGATAGGTGGCACCGGTGTATTCCGGATGGATGCCGCCCTGCAGGCATACTTCCGTTGCCCCCCGGTGCCAGGCCTCTTCGACCCGCCGCTGAATTTCGGCAAGGTCGAGGTCGTAAGGACGCCCCCTTAAGTTTTCGCTGAGCTTGCCCTTCGAAAACGCGCAGAACTGGCAGCGGAAATAGCAGACATTCGTATAGTTGATGTTCCGGGTCACGACATAGCTGACGACGTCGCCGTTGACCCGTTGCCGGAGCTCGTCCGCGGCGCGACATACGGCATCGAACTCTCGGCCGCGCGCCCCGAAGAGTTGCACGATGTCGGCCTCCGCGAGCGTTCTCCCGGCGCGTGCACGGTCGAGAATCGACGCGATGGTACCCTCACCCGCCTCCCCCCGGACCGCGATCCGGGGGTCGGCACCCTCTCCCGCAATGCGGGAGAGGGGGGACCCAGTGCGAAGCGCTGGGTGGGTGAGGGTCGGCGGCGCTGTATCGGCACCGGGGACCCAATCGTCGGTCCGCGCGAACCCCTGCGCATCGATTGCGCGCAGGACGACGGGGCGCAGCGCAGGGTCGAGCCAGCGCGTCGGCTCGCCCGCATAGGCCGGATAGATCGCCAGCCGCTCGACCAGCAATTTGCCGGCCGCGGCGGTCTCTGTGGCCAGCCGGTCGAGCGCCGGCCACGGTCTTTCCGGGTTGACGTGATCCGGTGTGACTGGGGATACACCGCCCCAATCGTTGATCCCGGCGGCAATCATCTCGGCAAGCGCTCCGGGGTTCAGATTGGGCGGAGCCTGAATGTTCATCTCGGGCCCGAAGATCAGCCGCGTCACGGCGATCGTCCAGAGATGGCCCTGGAGGTCCGGCTCGGGCGCGTTTGCCATCCGCGTCCCAGGTTTGGCGCGGAAGTTCTGGATGATGATCTCTTGCAGGTGGCCATACCGGTCGTGCAGGTCGCGGATGGCCAGCAACGACTCGATACGCTCGCGCCGGGTCTCGCCGATGCCGATCAGGATGCCCGAGGTGAACGGCACCACCGCCTCGCCGGCGGCGCGAATGGTTTCGAGCCGCACCGCGGGGTCCTTGTCGGGTGAGCCGAAATGCGGGTTGCCGCGGTGCCGCAGCCGCTCTGCCGCGCTCTCCAGCATGATGCCCTGCGACACCGAAACCGTGCGGAGCCGGTCGATATCGGCGCGGGTCATCACCCCCGGGTTCAAGTGTGGGAGCAGCCCGGTCTCGCGCAACACCAGCTGCGCCATCTCGGCGAGATAGGAGAGGGTCGTCTCATGGCCAAGCTCCTCCAGCGCCTTGCGCGCCGCGCCATAGCGCAATTCCGGCTTGTCGCCCAATGTAAACAGCGCCTCGCGGCAGCCGGCGCGCGCTCCGGCTCTGGCGATATCGAGCACCTGCTCGGCGCTCAGATAGATCGGTTCGCCTGGGCGCGGCGGGTGTGCAAACTTGCAGTAATGGCAAACGTCGCGGCACAGCTGCGTCAGCGGGATGAAAACTTTACGCGAATAGGACACGAGGCCACCGTACCCCTCGTCGCGCAATCCGGCCGCAATCCGCATCAATCGGCGGGTATCGGAACAATCGGCGAGCGCTAACGCTTCGGCGCGCGACAAAGCCCGCCCGGCCTCCGCCCGCGCCAACACCTCGCTGCTGATCATCCCCAAAAACCTCCTGTGGCGCCGCTCAACTCGGCGCGGGCGCGGGTGCGCGACGGCAGACGCGCGAAATCGGCGAGATCCTCCGGCGTATCGAGGTCGAGCGCAATGCCCGGCAAGCGCAACACCGTGGGCTCGATGCCGCATGCCTCGGCCGCCCGCAAATGCGGGAAGAAGCTGTTCTCGCCAAACCGCAACGGCACGGCGTCGGGCGGCGAGCAAATAATCGCATTGGACCCCTGCTCGTCGCGCGACGGCGCGATCGTAAACGCCGGCGCCGCGCGATGCGCGGCGAGCAGCTGCGCGATCTCGGCTGGAGTGACGAGCGGAATGTCGCCGGGCACGGTCAGCATGCCGGGACGCCCTTCTGAGGCTAGAAGTTTCGCCGCCGCTGTGACCGCGCCGGTGTGCCCGTCGCGGGCGCCTATTTCGATGATGCGGGCGCCATAGCGCGTCGCCAGGCGGTGCGCCTCGATGTCGACGGTTACGACTGCCAGCCCGCCGAGATCCGGTGTCGCGGCAAGCGCCGTCAATACATCCTCGAGCATGGCCATCATCAAAGCCCGCCGCCGCTCGGGCGACAGCACCATCCCCAGTCGTTCCTTGGCCCGAATCAGCTCCTTGGCCGGCACGACCGCCCACATATCCATATCAGAAGCCTCGACGAGCCGCGGTCAGCACTATCCGAGCCAGCGCCTCCCTATCTTCCAAGGTCACCATCAGGGTTCGGGACAATATCGTGGGAATCCCAAGCTTGCGCACCTGCTCGGCATCAGCCTCGTCAGCAACATAGACGTCAAGGAAGTCCTCGTAATGCCGGGCGACGGCAGCGGCGGTGATCGGCAGCCCCAGCTCGGCCATGATCTTGGCAGTCGGGCCCTTGACGGCTTTGCCGCCGATTATCGGCGACACCGCGACGACCGGCGCAGGACAGGCGCGCAGCGCTTCGCGCAGGCCGGGCAGCGCAAGGATCGGGTCGATGCTGAGAAAAGGGTTCGACGGACAGATTACGACGGCATCCAGGTGGTTATCGGTTAGCGCAGCCAAAAAATCGGGGTCGAGTCGCGCGTGCGAAGCGCCGGCATAGGCAATCTCCCGCACTGCCGGTGCGGCGCGCAACCGCACGAAATAGTCCTGAAAATCCAGCCAGCCTTCCTTGCAGTGCAGCCGGGTGCGCACGCGATCGTCGGTCATCGGCAGCAGCCGAGCCGAGATCCCGAGGCGGTGGCGGAAATCATTGGTGATCCGCGACAGGCTCTCGCCTGCTGCGAGCCGGCGGGTCCGCTCCACATGCGTCGCGAGGTCGCCGTCGCCGAGCTTAAACCAAGTCTCCCCGCCGAGTGCCTCGAGTGCGGCCATGAAGGTCCACGTCTCGTCGCGCCGGCCCCAGCCGGTCGCCGGGTTGTCGATGCCCGCGAGCGTATAGACAAGCGTGTCGATATCGGGCGAAACCGAGAGGCCGAGGTGCTCGAAGTCATCGCCTGTGTTGGCGACAACCGTCAACGCATTCG
>JAFASL010000666.1 GCA_019244535.1 Alphaproteobacteria bacterium | reverse complement strand
ACAGATGGTCGGCTGGGCGGCCAGGCCAACGTGCTGGGGGTTGCCGGGACCTGGAAGGACCTGACCGAAAGCGTCAACTCGATGGCCGGCAATCTGACAGCCCAGGTCCGCAACATCGCCGAGGTCGCGACCGCGATCGCCAATGGCGATCTTTCCAAGAAGATCACAGTCAACGTCAGCGGCGAGATACTGCAGCTGAAGGACACTATCAATACGATGGTCGACCAGCTGAACGCGTTTGCCGGTGAGGTGACCCGGGTCGCCCGCGAGGTCGGCACCGAAGGCAAGCTCGGCGGCCAGGCACAGGTGAAGGGTGTCGCCGGCACCTGGAAGGACTTGACCGACTCGGTCAACTATATGGCGGGGAACCTCACCGGCCAGGTCCGCAACATTGCCGAGGTCGCGACCGCCGTCGCACGTGGCGATCTGTCCAAGAAAATCACGGTAAATGTCAGCGGCGAAATCCTGCAGTTGAAAGAGACCATCAACACCATGGTGGATCAGCTCAACGCGTTTGCCGGCGAGGTGACGCGTGTCGCGCGCGAGGTTGGCACCGAGGGACGGCTCGGCGGGCAGGCCGCCGTGCCCGGCGTCGCAGGCACCTGGAAGGATCTAACCGACTCGGTCAATTCGATGGCCGGCAATTTGACTGGTCAGGTGCGCAACATCGCCGAGGTCGCCACCGCGATCGCCAACGGCGACCTGTCGCGCAAGATCACCGTCGATGTGCGCGGCGAAATCCTTCAATTGAAGGAGACGCTGAACACGATGGTCGATCAGCTTAACCGGTTCGCCGGCGAGGTCACGCGCGTGGCGCGCGAGGTCGGCACCGAAGGGCGGCTGGGCGGGCAGGCCAACGTCCCCGGAGTGGCCGGAACCTGGAAGGATCTGACCGACTCTGTCAACTCGATGGCGGGGAACCTGACGGCTCAGGTCCGCAACATCGCCGAGGTCACGACCGCAGTCGCGCGCGGCGATCTGGGGCGCAAGATTACCGTCGACGTTAAAGGCGAAATCCTCGAGCTGAAGAACACGATCAACACGATGGTCGATCAGCTCAACGCCTTTGCCTCCGAAGTCACGCGCGTGGCGCGCGAGGTCGGCACCGAAGGCAAGCTCGGCGGCCAGGCGGCGGTGCCCGGCGTCGCCGGCACCTGGAAGGATCTGACCGACAACGTCAATTTCATGGCCAGCAACCTGACCGGTCAGGTACGCAATATCGCCGAGGTCGCGACGGCAATCGCCAACGGCGACTTGTCCAAAAAGATCACGGTCGATGTTCGCGGCGAGATCCTGCTGCTCAAGGAAACCTTGAACACGATGGTCGAGCAGCTGCGTTCATTCGCGGCGGAGGTGACGCGGGTGGCGCGCGAGGTCGGCACCGAAGGCAAGCTCGGCGGCCAGGCGGTCGTCCCGGGGGTCGCCGGCACCTGGAAAGACCTGACCGACAACGTCAACCTGCTCGCCGCCAATCTGACGACGCAAGTGCGCAACATCGCCGAGGTGACGACCGCGGTCGCGCGCGGCGACCTGTCGCGCAAGATTACCGTCGACGTCAAAGGCGAGATACTCGAGCTGAAAAACACCATCAACACGATGGTCGACCAGCTCAACGCCTTTGCCTCCGAGGTGACGCGCGTCGCACGCGAGGTCGGCACCGAGGGCAAGCTCGGCGGCCAAGCCATGGTCCCGGGCGTCGCGGGTACCTGGAAGGACCTGACCGACACCGTCAACGTCATGGCCGCCAATCTTACGGAGCAGGTGCGCGGTATCGTCAAAGTCGTCACCGCCGTCGCAAACGGCAACCTGAAACAGAACCTCACCGTGAAGTCGATGGGCGAGGTGGCAGCGCTGGCTGAGACCATCAACAACATGACCGACACGCTGGCCACCTTTGCCGATCAGGTCACCACGGTGGCGCGCGAGGTCGGCGTCGAAGGCCGGCTCGGCGGGCAGGCAAATGTGCCTGGCGCCGCGGGCACCTGGAAGGACCTGACCGGCAACGTCAACCTGCTGGCCGCCAATTTGACGACACAGGTGCGCGCCATAGCCGAGGTCGCCACCGCGGTGACAAAGGGCGACCTGACCCGGTCCATTCAGGTCCAGGCGCGCGGTGAGGTCGCGGAGCTGAAAGACAACATCAACACGATGATCGACAATCTGCGGCTCACAACGGACCGCAACACCGAGCAGGATTGGCTGAAGACGAACCTCGCGCGCTTCACCAATATGCTCCAAGGCCAGCGCGACCTGACGACTGTCGGTCGCATGCTGCTGTCGGAGCTCGCCCCGCTGGTCAACTCACAAAGTGGCGTGATTTATCTCTCGGAGGGCGAAGCCGGGCTCAGGCTGCTCTCGGCTTTCGCTGATGATGAGGCGCCGCTCGGCCATCCGGAGCGGTTGTATGCCGGCCGCGGCTTGATCGGTCAGTGCGCGGCGGATGCGCGACGAATGTTGATTACGCAAATTTCCGATGAAGTCGCGCCGATCACCTCGGGCCTGTTCAAGGCAACCCCCAAGAATGTGATCGTGCTGCCTGTGCTGTTCGAGGGACAGGTCAAGGCGGTGATCGAGCTGGCTTCGCTCGGCACGTTCACCGATCTGCAGACGTCATTCCTCGATCAGCTTACTGCTAGCATCGGCATCGTGCTCAACAGTATCGAGGCGACGATGCAGACCGAAGGTCTGCTGACCCAGTCGCAACAGCTGGCCACCGAGCTGCAGACCCAGCAACGCGAGTTGCAGCAAACCAACGATCAGCTCGAGCAAAAGGCTCAGCAGCTCGAAGAGCGCAATGTCGAAGTGGAGCGGAAGAACCAGGAGATCGAGCAGGCGCGCCGCGCACTGGAGGACAAAGCGACCGAGCTCGCTCAAGCCTCGAAATACAAGTCCGACTTCCTCGCGAACATGTCGCACGAGCTGCGCACACCCCTCAACAGCATCCTGATCCTGGGGCAGCAGCTTGGCGACAATCCGGAAGGCAATCTGACCCCGAGGCAGGTGGAGTTCGCCCGCACTATCCATGGCGCGGGCACGGATCTGATGAACCTGATCAGCGATATCCTCGACTTGTCGAAGATCGAATCCGGCACCGTGTCGGTCGATGCCGAAGAGGTGTTCTTCGTCACGTTGCAGGACATGGTAGCCCGGCCATTCCGACACGAGGCCGAAAACCGGCGCTTGTCATTCGACGTGCAAATCGATCCGCATCTCGATCGCAGCATGATCACCGACTCGAAGCGCCTACAGCAGGTTCTGAAGAACCTGCTGTCGAACGCCTTCAAATTTACCGAGCAGGGCGGTGTCAAGATGAGCATTCGCCGGGCGGCCAGCGGATGGAGCCCCGATCACCCGGTCCTGCAAAATACGCCGGCAGTCGTTGCTTTCGAGGTTTCCGACACCGGTATCGGCATCCCGCCGGAAAAGCAAAAGATTATCTTTGAGGCCTTTCAGCAGGCCGAGGCGAGCACCAACCGCCGGTTCGGAGGCACCGGGCTCGGCTTGGCGATCAGCCGTGAGCTGTCGAGCTTGCTCGGCGGCGAGATCCAGTTGCGCAGCGCGCCCGGGGTCGGCAGCGCGTTCACTCTTTATCTGCCGGTCCGCTATGTCGGCCCGTCGGCAACGGCCGGAGTAGTCCCTGGAGCGGCGTCGCTGCCGCCAGCGGCGGCGATCGCTGCCGCACGACTTGCCGAGCTGCCGGTCGAGCAACTGCCGGATGACCGCGCGATCCTGCAACCCGGCGACGCGACGCTTCTGATCGTCGAGGACGATCCACATTACGCGCGCATCCTGGCTGATCTCGCCCGTCACACCGGGTTCAAGGTTCTGGTAGCCATGCGTGGCACCGACGCATTGGCGTTGGCTCGCGAATACCAGCCGACCGCGGTCTCGCTCGATGTGTTCCTGCCGGATATGCTCGGCTGGACGGTGTTGAGCCAGTTAAAGCAAGACCCGACGACGCGTCACATCCCGGTGCAGATTGTCACCTTGGACGAGGATCGCCAACACGGCCTCGCCCGCGGCGCGTTCTCCTTCGTCACCAAGCCGTCGACGACCGAAGATCTCGAAGCCGCCCTCGCAAGGATCAAGGATTACGTCCAACCGCGCCGCCGGCGGCTCCTGATCATCGAGGACGACCCTGCCGAGCAGCTGAGCATTTCCGAACTGCTCGGCCATGCTGACATTGACGTTGTGACGGTCGGCACAGGTGCGGCCGCGCTTGCAGCACTCCGCGAGCAACAGATCGACTGCGCCGTCTTGGATCTACGACTGCCCGACATGTCGGGGTTCGATCTTCTCGATGTCCTCCGTGGCGATGCAGCCCTGTCGGACATCCCGGTTGTCGTGTTCACCGGCAAGGAGCTGTCTTCGGATGAAGATACTCAGCTCCATACGATCGCGCGCAGCGTTGTGGTCAAGGGAGTCGAATCGCCGGAGCGTCTGCTGGACGAGACGGCACTCTTCCTGCACCGAGTGGTTGCCAACCTTCCGACAGAAAAACAAGAGATGCTGTCGCGGCTCCACAACTCCGACGAGGACCTGATAGGAAAAACGGTCCTGCTCGTCGACGACGACGCCCGCAACATCTTTGCGCTGAGCAGCGCCTTGGAGCGTCGCGGCATGAATGTGCTGACCGCGACTACCGGTAGCGAGGCTATCGCCCTCGTCGAAGCGACGCCCGGTTTGGCCCTCGTGCTGATGGACATCATGATGCCCGAAATGGACGGGTACCAGACCGTGCAGGTGATCCGAGCCGATCCTGCCTTCCGCCGCTTGCCGATTATCGCGTTGACAGCCAAGGCGATGAAAGGTGACCGCGAAAAATGCTTGGAGGCAGGCGCCTCCGATTATCTTGCCAAGCCGGTCGACACCGATCAGTTGTTGTCCGCCTTGCGAATGTGGCTGCACAGGTAAGGTCAGCACGTGACTCCCTTCCTTCCGCCCGGCAGATGCCGCCGCGTAATTTGCCGAATGCATCGGAATTCTTGCGGTGTGCTGCCTTGGCCGGGATGGGCCGTGAGGTTTGACTTCGGAGCGACGAAGCGTCGTGGTTGACCCAGAGAAGGTCGACATTCTCCTGGTCGACGATCAGCCGGCCAAGCTTCTGGCTTACGAAGCGATCCTCGATCAGGTCGGGGAGAACTTGATCAAGGCCGGCTCGGCGAGCGAAGCACTGGAGCTGCTGCTGAAGCGCAATGTGGCCATCATTCTGATCGACGTATGCATGCCGGATCTCGATGGCTTTCAGCTTGCGGCGATGATCCGCGAGCACCCTCGCTTCCAGAAAACCGCGATCATCTTTATATCCGCTATTCAGGTTGCCGATATCGACCTGTTGCGCGGTTATCAGCTTGGCGCCGTAGATTATGTCCCGGTGCCGATTATACCCGAGCTATTGCGGGCCAAGGTCAAAGTATTTGCCGAACTCTATCGCAAGACGAGACAGCTAGAACGGCTCAACGCTGAGCTCGAAGACCGTGTCGCCGAGCGGACGGCCGAACTCGCCCAGGCCAACGCCGAACTCGAGCAGCGAGTTGAGCAACGCACCCGGGAGCGTGAAGAGGCGCTTGCGCAAGTTCATGAGATGCAAAAACTCGAGAGCCTTGGCCAGCTGACCGGCGGAGTAGCGCACGATTTCAACAATCTGCTCATGGCGGTACTCGGCAACCTAGAATTGGCGAAGAAATACCTCACGGATCGGCCAGGGGCGTTGCGGCTCGTTGACAGTGCCATTCAGGGCGCCGAACGCGGGGCGGCGCTGACGAAACGGATGCTGGCCTTCGCCCGCCGGCAGGAGCTCAAACCGGAAGCGGTCGACATCCCGCAGCTGATCGACAGCATGATCGACATGCTGCGCCGCTCGCTGGGGCCCGTGATCCGGATCGAGACGGATTTCGAGATAGATCTCGCCCCAATCCGAGTCGACCCTAATCAGCTCGAACTGGCATTGCTCAATCTCGCGGTGAATGCCCGGGATGCGATGCCGGCGGGCGGTGAATTAACAATTGCCGCGCATCGCGAACGCGTCGAGGCGGGCGAGGTGCCGGGGCTCGATCCCGGCACCTATGCCCGTATCTGTGTGAGAGACACGGGTTCTGGCATGGACGAGGCGACGCTCCGCCGAGCGACAGAACCCTTCTTCACGACCAAAGGCCCTGGCCGCGGCACCGGCCTCGGATTATCGATGGTCGATGGTCTCGTTGCGCAGTCGGGAGGCGCGATGCGGATCGATAGCCGCCCGGAGATCGGCACTGCGGTCGAGCTATGGCTGCCGGTTTTTGTGGGAAACGACGAAGACGCGGTGGAACGTTCCGCGGCGCTGCTTCGGCCTGACCCGCCTGGTTCTTTTTGGGTGCTCGTTGTCGATGACGACGCGATGGTCGCTGCGGGGACTGCCGGAATGATCGAAGACCTCGGCCATTCCGTGATCACGACGAACTCCGGCGCGGGCGCGCTCGAACTCCTGAACACCCACCCGCACGTCAATATCGTGATTACCGATTATGCCATGCCGGGAATGACGGGTGGGGAACTCGCGGCGGAGATTCACCGGGCGCGCCCCGGATTGCCGGTGGTCATCGCGACTGGCTATTCCGGCGATCCAGCGGAAGTCGACGCACCTCGCCTCAGCAAGCCTTACCGGCAACAAGACCTGGCGATGCTGTTTGCCCGGCTGCTCGGTGCTGCACCGGGTTCCCGGCCGCTAGCTTCCGACCCAGCCTCCTCCACCGCCCCTCTCCGTGGAACAGACGAAAGCGCACCAGTTCTCGAGAGTCAGCGCGCATAAGGATTTTTGCCCTTCCGCAGCATCATCCGAATCGGCGTCCCGGGCAGATCGAAATCCCGGCGCAACGCATTGACCAGATAGCGCCGGTACGATTCTGGCAATTCGCCTGGCTGTGACGCGAACAGAGCAAAGGTCGGCGGGCGGGTATTGACCTGGGTGACGTAGCGCAAGCGGAGCCGCCGGCCGGCGACAAGCGGCGGCGGGTGCTTCTGTTGGATTTCCTCCAGCCACCGGTTCAGATCGCCGGTCGCAACCCGCCGGTTCCACGTTTCGCCTGCGGCTGATACTGCCTTCATCAGCTCGTCAAGACCGAAACCGGTGAGCGCCGAGACCGGGACCATCGCGAGGCCATGAAGTTGCGGCAGGGAGGTGGATATCCGCGCGCGCAGGGCTTTCAAAAGGGCCGCCGGTTCCTCGACAGCATCCCATTTGTTCAACGCCACCACCAGCGCGCGTCCTTCTTCCTCAACCAGCCGGGCGATCGTCAGGTCCTGCCGCTCAAGCGGCTGCAACGCATCCGTGACGAGGATAACGGCCTCTGCAAAGCGGATCGAGCGCAGCGCATCGCCA
>JAFASL010000603.1 GCA_019244535.1 Alphaproteobacteria bacterium | reverse complement strand
TAAACACGACCGACACCGAAGCGTTTCAGCCCACCCGGCAGGGTGAGGCAAATCGCGTCAAGCGACCATCCCGTCCTCAGCCGAACGAGCCGAGTGGTCCATTTGGCGGCGGAGCCTCGTAATCTGAACCGTGCGATCGTGCAACCCCGGCCCGCGAAATCGGCGCGAGTAAGGGACTTTACGCCCGGGTCTTCGCCGTGCAGGTTCGCCCACCGTCGCGACGAGAGGGGCCGAGCCATGATGCGAACGTTTCGGATATTCTCAGCCTTGGGCGGGCTAGCCATGGCAGTGCTGGCGGCCGGGCCGGCCATGGCCCAAAAAAGCAGGGCGGAACATTGCGGGTCTACCATCGCGACAGCCCGGCTAGCATGTCGATCCACGAGGAAGGGACTGTCGGCGTGATCATGCCGATGATGGGGGTCTTCAACAATCTGGTCATTTTCGATCAACAGTCCCACAAAACAGCCTGCAGTCGATTGTCCCCGAACTCGCCACGAGCTGGGCATGGAACGAGGACGGCACCGAGCTCAGCTTCAAGCTCCGCGACGGCGTCAAATGGCACGACGGCAAGCCGTTCACCGCGGACGACGTGAAATGCACCTTCGATCTCTTAACCAATCAGGCTAAGGAAAAGCTTCGTCTCGATTATCGTGAGACCTGGTGGGTAAATGTCGCGAAAACCACGACCAACGGCGACCGCGAAGCGACGCTTCATCTGAAGCGGCCGCAGCTGGCGATCCTCGCGCTGCTCGCCTCGGGCGATACGCCGATCTACCCCTGTCATGTATCGCCGCGCGACATGCGTCAGCATCCGATCGGCACCGGCCCGTTCAAATTTGTCGACTACAAGCCGAACCAATTCATCAAAGTGGCGCGCAACCCGGATTACTGGAAATCGGGGCGCCCCTATCTCGACGGTATCGAATACACGATCATCCCGAACCGCTCGACGGCGATCCTCGCCTTCATCGCCGGGAAATTCGACATGACATTTCCCTATGAAGTTACGATTCCGTTGCTCAAGGACATCCGAGCCCAATCGCCGCAGGCCATTTGCGAAATCGGCATGGCCAGCGAGTCAATCGGCATGCTGATCAACCGAACAGCAGCCCCCTTCGACAATGCCGAGCTGCGCCGGGCGATGGCGCTGACGCTCGATCGGAAGTCCTTTATCGACATCCTCGGCCAGGGCGAGGGCGAACTCGGCGGAGCGCTGCTGCCGCCCCCGGACGGCGTGTGGGGTATGCCGGCCGCGCGGCTGCAATCCTTGCCGGGCTATGGCGGAGAGGTCCAGAAGAACCGTACAGAAGCACAGGCAATCATGCAGAAGCTCGGCTATGGGCCCAGCAACCGTCTGCCGGTAAAAATCTCGACCCGCAATCTCGCGGTCTACCGCGATCCGGCCGCCATTCTGATCGACCAGCTGAAGGACATCTATATCGACGGCGAACTCGATACGGTAGAAACCGCGAATTGGGTTCCCAAGCTGATCCGCAAAGACTTCAAGGTCGGGCTGAATGTTCTGGGAACCGCGGTCGACGATCCGGATGTCTACTTCTACCAGAATTATGTTTGCAGCTCTGCGCGCAATTATCCGGGCTACTGCGACAAGGAATTCGACAAGATGGTCGACCAGCAATCGATGGAGGCCAACCCGGAAAAACGCAAAAAGCTGGTTTGGGACGCCGACTTCAAATTGCAGCAGGATCTGGCGCGCCCGATCATCTACCACTTACGCGCCGCTACGTGCTGGCAGCCCGAGCTGAAGGGGCTGACGATGATGACCAACAGCCAGTACAACGGGTGGCGCTTCGAAGACGTCTGGCTCGACCGATAAAGCGGCAGGATAACATGAGCGACACAACCGCACCCAACCTCGTCGAATATACTTGCAGCAATCAGGTAGCCACTCTGACCCTGAACCGTCCTGATCGGCTGAACGCCTTCAGCGACGACCTGGTGCGGCATCTGTCGGATGCGCTGCGGCGCTTTGACCTCGACCCTGAGGCGCAAGTCGCCATCATCTGCGGACGCGGCCGCGCGTTCTCGAGCGGCGCCGACGTGCATCAGCGCCAGCTGCGCCGACGCGAGGAATTCGAGCAGCATGGGGGGCCGCAAGGGTGGGGCGCCAATTCCGCCGACCTGTTGACGCGGTCAGTCAACTGGAAGCCGGTGATCGCTGCGCCGCATGGTTATGCGATGGGGCTCGCCCTCGGCATCGTGTTCGAGTGCGATCTGATCGTTGCCGCCGCGGGCACCAAGTTCCAGGTGACCGAGACCTCGCGCGGTCTCGGCGGCTCCAAATACTGGGCATTGCTGAGTTTTCGCGGGGGTGCGGCATTTGCCGACGAGGTGGCCCTGACCGGACGTTTTTTTACCGCCGAAGAGGCCTTTGCCGCGGGGATGATCAATCGCTTGGCGCCCGAGGGCCGGCACCTCGAAGTTGCGCACGAGCTAGCCGCCGAGGTCGCGAAGAACCCGCCGCTGTCGGTGCGGGCAACAGTGCGGACGCGGCGCTGGTATATGGAGCAGCTCGAGCGGGAAGTCATTATGCAGACCGCGCCGTTAAAGCTCTATCTGAGCGAGGACTTCCACGAGGCCGCACGCGCTTTCGCCGAAAAGCGAAAGCCCGGCCCGTTCAAGGGCCGCTGAGCAAGCGGTGCCCGCCGGGCTTCACCTCGCCGCAGACCCGCTTCAGCGCGCCGGAGCCGGAGCCAAGTAAGCTGCGGTAGGCTTTGCAGCAACCAGCCTCTGATGCTCAGTTTTGCGGCTGCTAATCATTGGCCGGCCAGGCGGCGGGCCAGGAAATTGGCGAGTGATGAGGGCAGGCGCAGAAGCGCGGTGAGCTCGTCGGTGTCGAGCGAGACCAGGATCGACCCCAGCACCGCTGTGAAGGCGCCGATGACGACCGCGGCGTTCATGACCTCGTGCTCGCGGTTGATCCATTGCGACAGGAACAGCCGGAAGACCAGCGAGAGCTGGAGGATCGGCGTCACCACCATCAGGGGCGCTATGGCAAGCGAGGCGTAGACGAATGCCTGGGAAATGGCGACCAGCACGGCCGAGGAGAGGAACCACGGCACGTTTTCGCGCCTCATGGACTTGATGTCGCGCCAGGCGCCGGGCTTGAGCAGGATCAGCGCGAAAAACAGCGTCGCCGCCGTATACGCGAGGCAGCCCGCAGCCGCTGTGCTGGCGCCGGGCGCGTGCAGGAAGGCCTGGCGCGCCATCAGGGGCGAGCTGCCATAGCACATCGCCGCAGCCAGGCCGAAGATATAGCCCGAGAAGACGCGCGGCTGGAAGGTCGGTTGGGGCTTGGGTTCCAGCTCCACTTGCGCTTCCTGCGAGGGCATCGTTGCGACGGGCGCCGGCAGCGGCGCCGAAGCATTCTTCCCGTCGCCGGCATTGTGCTGGGTGATGAAAGAGCCGCCCAGCATCAAGGCTGAGCCGATAGCCTGCAGCATTGTGAATTTCTCGTGCAGCGTCACGACTGCCAGCATCATGGCGAACGGCACCTGCAGCTGAACCACCGGAGCGGTGAGATTCACGCCCATCAGCTGGTTGGATTTGTAGTTGCAGTAGCGGCCGATGACGAAATGCACGATGCCCTGGCTTGCCAGCCAGCTGAGCGCCACAGTCGGGAACAACACGAGCTGCCGCAGCTCACCAAAGGCGACAGTCATCACCAGGAAGGAAAGTCCGCCGATCGGGACGGTCAGCGCCATGCCTTGCAGCACGCTGCCTGTCACAACCCCCCGGCGCATCGCTACGTTGTTGAGCGCAAAGGTGAACGCGCCGACAGCAGCGTAAAGGACACCGAGCAAGAGACGTCCTCTCGAAGACCTATTATTTTTGCGCGCTGGGCTAGATCATGCGATCGTCATGGTTATCGGTGACGCTGATCCATACCGTTTTCATCGTACTGCCCCCGCGTGGCCGCAGAGTCAAAATTGATGCGAGGAGCTAGCTGAGCTCGCTCGCATTGCGGCGATATTGCTCATCACTTTGTCTGCGCGATATCTGTATCGCTTTCCAGATCCGTTCTGGCGTTGCCGGCAGCTCGATGTGCTCGATGCCGAAACCCGATAGCGCGTCGACAATCGCATTTGCAACCACCGCCAGCCCGGGCGTGATGCCACCCTCGCTTCCGCCCCGCATCCCAAGCGGGTTGGTGGTCG
>JAFASL010000163.1 GCA_019244535.1 Alphaproteobacteria bacterium | reverse complement strand
TGCCGTGCCAATCAGCGATACCAATATCCGTGCTGATACCAGCCATTGTGCCACCCGTGATGGTAGTATCTGCAATGGTTGTAGCCATTCCACCAACCACGGGCTTCCGCCTTGCCGGAGAGGAGCACGGTCCCGAGTAGCAGCGCCGCGACTGTGCCGGTTATGATCTTCATTCGATTTGCTCCTTTTGGTAGTATAAAATTGTTGGACGTGTCATTAAACATCATATTTCAACCTTAGTTCCCACAGATCGGGAATAGCGCAATGAATGATGGTTAACGCGGCGATCAGCGGGATAATTTCGGAGCAGGCCCGGAAGCAACGAACCGCCGATCCAAGTATCGACGTCGTCACGGCGCGATCAGCCGGCCCACTGGCTATTATGCCGAACACATCGCGGCGCGATCCGACTAGAGCGCGCCCGGATAGAATAGCGCCAGAAAGGGCGGGCTAGACCTGCTCCGGCCCGCCCTCACGGGTTTGCGTGAGAGCAAGGCGCCCGCAACTGGCGGAATGGCCGCTGATGGCGCGACGGATCGGTCACTTCGATTTCTTTCCCCCTGCACCGAAGCCGGACGCGCGGTCATCCCGCCCTGTAAGACAGCGGTGGCCCAAGAGGAAGCCCATAACCGATCGCGGCAGCGGAAGATTTATTCCGCCGTCTTGTGGCGCCGGGAAACACCAGAAAGCCCTCGCCGCGGAACAATCCACTCCAGTTAACGTTTCCGTGACGGCTCAACGTGAACCCGGGTGGGATCTCCATCCGGTTGCCACAACGCAAAGCGGATCGCTTCGTTATGTGCCAGCGATTGCTGGGCCGCGGACGGCGCCGGCGCAGCCCTGGCTTCGGACCGGGCCATCATGCCTGCATTGCTCGTGGCGGGACATCGCCGGTATCGGCGGCCAGCGTTTCAAGCCCACGCTTTGCCGGTTCGATGCCCCAGGCCGATACGACCCCGATTTGAATGATCAATAGCCCGATCATGAACGACAACACGCCGCCGACGCCGTAAGCTTTAAACAACGCCACGACGATCAAAGGGGTCACGATCGTCGCGCCTCGGCCGAACATATTGCAGATGCCGTTGGCTCGCAGCCGCAAGCCAGTGGGAAATAGCTCGGAGGTATAGACGCCGTACAGCATGGCGGTGAGGACATAAATACCGACGATCAATAGGAAGCCGATCGTGAGGACCAGGAACGGTTCCTCGGCGAAGGGATAGATGCCGCCGAAGAGGATTGCCAAATGGAGGCGCCGATGATGGTCTTGCGTCGGCCTAGCGAGTCGGCGGCGAAGGCCCCGATAGCGCAACCGATTAGCGAGCCCGACACAATCACCAGCGTGTAGGTGAGCGACTTGGTCACGCTCAGGCCTTGCTGCACGAAGAAGGTGGGCAGCCAGTTGACGAAGCCAAAGATCAGCGCGTTGATCGTGATCAGCACAACGCTGCCCACCACCATGCTTGGGAGTAGGCTCTTGCTCAACAGTGCGGCGAGGCTCAGTGTTGGTGCAGGCAATGGCGCTGCCGGCGCTGGGAGTGGTGCAATGGCTGCTACCTCACGTTCGATCGTCTGCATCAGCGTCTCGGCTTCCTCGGTCCGGCCGTTGGCCTCCAGCCAGCGTGGCGATTCCGGAAGGGCTTTGCGGAGGTACCAGACGATGAGCGCGCCGATGCCCGCGACAACAAAGAGCGGGCGCCAACCAAAACTCGGGACGATGGCCCATCCGAGGAGTGCGGTAGCAGGGAGGCCAGAGACGACGACAAAGGCCATGAACGCCATCCATTTGCCGCGCGTCTGCGGCGGTATGAACTCGGTCATCGTGCCATAGCCGACGACGATCTCGGCGCCAAGGCCCACGCCCATAATGAAGCGGAGGCTGTTCAAGACATTGATGTCAGGTGCGAAGGCTGCAGAGAGAGAGAGAGGCGAGGCCAAATATCATTAGATTGAATTGATAGGTGAAGCGGCGGCCATAGCGATCGCCCAGAAAGCCGGCAAGCAGCGAGCCCAAGGTCATGCCGACAAAGGTGAGCGATAGAAACCATCCGTTCTGACCCAGTGTCGAAAATTTACTTTGAACGGCAGCGCCGAGGACTGGACCGGCAACATAGAGATCGTAGCCGTCGAAGAACATTCCCGCGGCAATGAGCCAAAAAATGCGGTAGTGAAACGAAGAGATTGGCAGCCGGTCGAGACGGGCGCCGGTATTTGCGGTTGTCGTCATCCGAATTTTGGCTTTTCCAATTGATTTGAGCCGCCTGTATGTCAACCGGGTTTTGGTCGCTTCATCACTTGAGCGTATCACGCTAACGAGTATCCACATACCTCGCAATGCGCCCCGCGGATTGGAAAGCCATCATGGAGCAGAACCCGCCGTTGCCACCGGCCGGCTGGGAAGGAACGATCCCTATCAGGTGTGACCTACGCCGCCGTGATCGGCGCCGGCGGTCGGCTCCTCGGCGCGGCGGCGCCTTCCTCGATGGCCTTCTCCAGTAGAGCTCGAGTATCAGGTCGGCAGTGTGCCGGAGGTCTTGCCGATGACGAAGGCTTGTTGCGCTGAGGCGCGTTCTCGACTCGCAAAGCGCTGCTGGGGCGAGGACGCCTTCCGCAGCGATTTCACCAAATAGTGGTGCTGACCGGTAACCGATGCGCTGTGCACTTCGTGGGACAACACCAGGACGCGCCGCCGGGGCTGTACGGCAGCCGTTTTCAGCCAGCAGACCGCCACTGGCACGATCCTCGCTGGTGGGAGTAGGATCGGAAATCACCTCTACGGCGCTCAGGTCGTGTCGGCTACCCGCGCGCCCGCAAATTCCAAAAGGCTTGCGCTGACATTTGGTGTCGCGCGCGCCGTCTCGTGTTGCATCTCGGTCGAGACCAGCAACGGGCCTGGGATTTGCGGGCGCAATAACGAGCACGCCGTGCACGCGCTCGTGCATACGATGTTCGAGGCCCGAGCAGGTCAGGAAGGCGAGGTCTGATTTACTTTGGCGCGCTGGGAGGGTTCACTGTAGGCCCGGATTTCCCGCCGGGCTGGCCAGGCACCTTACTCTGATCACCGCTCGGGCTGTTCCGGGAGGCTTCGGGCAGTGTCGTGCCGGATGGCGTGACCGTCGGGCCGGACTTGCTTCCCGGTAATCCAGGCACCCCCGGTTTGGCGGGGCCGCCGGCATTGGCTGGGTTCCCCTGGGTGGATTGGCCCGTCATTGAGCTGGTTTGCGACCACGCTGGCATGGCGACCGCGACCATCGCTACCAATATTAGGCAACTCGCTAGCTTTTTCATGATCATCCTCCCCCGACTTGTCACAAAAACAACGTAGCGGCTGCTGTGTCCGATGCCGCGTAGCAGCAGGTCGGGTTTGGATTCTGTGGGGATCTTGCGAGAATGCCTTCCACCACATTGGACGCGCGGCGAAGCGGATAATTATCGGCATCGATCGTGTCCCGAAGCAGAGTGGAGGCAGCGGAAGGCAGCTACCGATTGGGGCTTATTCTATGCCTT
>JAFASL010000529.1 GCA_019244535.1 Alphaproteobacteria bacterium | reverse complement strand
GACGCCGAGCGCAAGCTGTACGACGACCTACTCAGTCGGTCGAAGCAGGTGGCGGCACAGTATCAAATCCAGGATTCGGACGTGCGCGTGGTTTCGGCCCCACTGGCGCCGCAGCAGCCCAGCTTTCCCCGCCGCGGCTTGCTGGGGGCGACCGCAGCCGTCGCCTCCGCCCTGCTTTCTGCGCTGTTGGTGACGGTGCTGGAGCGGTTCCGCGGCGAGCCACGCAGCCTGGGAGAGATCGAGCGCAACGTTGGCGTCCCAGGGCTTGCCAGCATTCCCCGCCTGCGCATTGCTCGCAGGCAGCCCTGGCCGCCAGTGCTGGAGCCGCTGACGCAGCCTGCCGTCGCCTTTCAGACGCTGGCCAACTCCATAGCCTTCCAGGCCGGCAGTGCGCTGCCGCAGCTGCTGCCCCGGGTGATGGCCGTCGTCTCCGCGTCGCCCGGAGAGGGCAAGACCACTGTCGCGGCGCTGCTCGCCTGCTCGCTTGCGCAAGGCGGCGCGCGCGTGTTGCTGGTGGATGCCGACATGCGGCGGCGCGCCTTGTCACGGCGCATGGGCTTGTCGTGCAAAGCCGGTCTGATCCGTTTGCTGGAGGATGGAGGGACGCTGGCGGAAGCAGTGGTGCGCGACCCACGCACCGGCGTAGACGTGCTGGCCGCCGAGCGGAACTATCCCAATCCCTATCGCCTCACGCGCACCCAGACACTGCCAGCCATGCTCGCACAGGCTCGCCTGCGCTATGAGGCTGTGGTGATTGACACGCCGCCGCTGGCGGCAGTGGACGACGCCCTGCCCTTCGCAGTGGCAGCCGACTCCACGATCCTTGTGGCGTCTTGCGGATTGACAGGGAGCGCGGCGTTGCAAGGTGCCCTCCAGCGCCTGCGGCTAGCTGGCGCCCGCAACGTGGGCGTGGTATTAAACCGCGTGCCGAACCGCGGACAAGCTTATCAACCAGGAATGGAATCTGTGGGCGCTCTGTGCCGACTTTACTTCAACGACTCCGCATGAGCACTCGCCGCAATGAATATGTCTGCCAGTATAGATAGGTTCTCTCGTTTGTGACGTTTACCTTTAGAATTAATTGTGCCTTTCTGAAAGCTTATCAGGCAAGGATTTCTTAGCAATCTTCTAGCGGTATATTTCAGGTTGAGTAAATCGGAGGCTAGCAAAGGCCGGGATCACAGTTTGGAGGTTTGGCGTGTTTATGAGGAATCCTCATCCGGTCATGGTCCCGCAGGGACTCGGGCGGTGGCCGCCCGCGCGAAAGGCGCTTTATGGCAACTCTGTGGTCGAGTGACGCCGGGCGTGAGACCAGTTCGGTGCTCACCATTAGCCGTGTGTCGCATCTTGGTGGTGTGGAGCGCATCGTTCTGAGTGCCGCTGAGGCGGCACGAGTTCACGGGTTTCGCCCGGTGCTCGCCTGTCCCGTACCGGGCCGCCTGGCCGAGGAGATGGCTCGTCGCGACCTGCCGGTCCGCGCAGCCCGTATCGAACGTGGCCGCGCCACCGTTTCCCCCTGGGGACTCGCGCGCGCGCTGAGCGGCTTCCGTCGCGGCGCACGCGACGTGCTGCGCCTAGCACTGCAGGAACAAGCGGGACTGCTACATGTGCACCACCCGGTCACCGCCATACAGGCGCGCATGGCCACCAAGGTGCTCGGCGTTCCGCTGCTAATCCATGTTCACGAGACCCTCCCTATGCCACCGCTATATGCTCTACTCGCGCGGCTCGTCCGGGCAAGCTGCACGCTTTGGCTCTGCGTGTCAGAGGCCTCCCGACGAATGGTTCGGGCGCTTGGAGTTGCCGAGGAGAGTGTCAAGCTACTTTACAACGCTGTCGAAGCGTCCTTCCTGGATACGCCACGGCCTGCTGCGGGATTGGCTGGCCCTGGCCCACACCTCGGTCTTTTCGGCGTACTTGAACCGCGCAAAGGACACGCCGTCTTCTTGCGCGCGCTCTCTATGCTCGACAAATTCCCGAGCGCTCAGGCCTGGATTGTCGGTGCGGTGAGCTTTGCCGATCACCGCTCTTATCTCGACAAGCTACGCGGGCTGGCACGCGAGCTGGGAATTGGCGAGCGCGTGCATTTCCTAGGACATCGCAATGATGTCCCTGAGCTGATGGCCGCTATGGATGCAATAGCGCTGGCGAGCACGGGGTTCGAGAGCCTGCCCACGGTGCTGATCGAGGCCTGCGCGCTCGGCCGCCCGGTGGTTGCCTCCGATGTCGGCGGAGTGCGCGAAGTCATTACGCATGGTAAGACAGGCCTCATAGTGCCTCCCGGCGATGCACGAGCGTTGGCCCTAGCGCTGGCGAGTATCCTTTCACCTGCTGGCGCACAGCTTGGCCTACAGGCCCGCGCCGACGCGCAGCGCCGCTTCACGCCGGAGCGCTTCGGCAACGAGCTTGCCGATTGCTACCGACGGCTGCTCCGCGGGGCCAAGCCGGCGGCTCTGTCGGAACCTGGAGCGGTGTCGTGGAGAGTGCGATGACGAACGGGGCTTCCGGCGCGAGAGTGATGTGTGGCTCATGGATTCCCAGCATTCACGAAAACAGGCAAACGGGAAGTTGTGCATCGCATGTGGGTCAGCAGCTATGATGGACCAATCCGAGTGCATTACGCAGAGCTATCTCAGGTCCCGTGGCCGCACTTGCGGCAAGCGGTCTGTCCGGTGCCGAGCCATAATTCAAAACGGCGTACCTTAAAAGAAAGAGAAGGATTGTATTGTATCTATTGCTGACGCCAGCTGAAATTTATATGTGATCGGGCGAAGTGGCACGCTAACGTGGGCTTGTTGACGATGAATCACTCACCACTACTAGAAGAGCCCTGCCCCGCGCTCAAGGCTGGCCAGCGTGCACTGGTCACTGGTGCAGGCAGCGGCATTGGCAAGGCTGTGGCCACGGCGCTTGCCGACCAGGGTTTGCATGTAACACTGGTCGGCCGCAGTCTCGGTAAACTGCAAGCGACGAGTGGACACGCCACCGTTCTAACAGCGGACCTCGCCACCGACGGCGGCCGCGCCTTTGTGGCAGAACGAGTTCACCCGGAATTGGACGTGTTGGTGCACAGCGCGGGAGCCTACTTGCGAAGCTCGATTACGGCGCTTTCCGTCGAGCGGTGGGCCGCGCTTGATGCGATCAACCTGCACGCTCCAATTCTGTTGACCGCCGCCGTTCTCCCACAACTCCGGGCAGCACGGGGACAGGTTGTCTTCATCAACTCCTCCGCCGGCCTTCGAGCCGGCTCAGGTCTTTTAGCCTATGCCGCAGGAAAGCATGGACTGCGCGCTGCCGCCGACGTGCTGCGTCAGGAAGTCAGTGGCGATGGTATTCGTGTGCTCAGCATGTTCCTGGGCCGCACGGACACGCCCATGCAGCAGGCCATATTGGCGGAAGAGCGGCGAGCCGCCCCCCCCGGCGCTTTGATGCGTCCAACAGAAGTTGCGAAGATGGTGCTCGCCGCTCTTACACTGCCCCGAACGGCGGAAGTGACGGACATTATGATGCGGCCCATGCGGCCGATGTGACTACGCGTGCTATTTGAGCTCCCTCTGGTGGTAAACTAAACAGCATGGATCTCACCCTATTTCACAGACACTGCCTCGATCAAAGCGGCCGGTACACGTCGCCTCCTTCAGAGTCACATACTCATGGTTGAGTGCAGACGGTGCCGATTACAGAACTCCAAGATGCAAGACCGAGCTATGCGGGAGAATGGGTGACGGCGTGATCAGGCGGCGCTCTGCGCTGGCGTGTTGGTGATCTCGACGCCGTTGGCGAATGTGACGCCCTGGACGGCTTTGGGCAACTGGGTTTCGCCTTTCAACCTGCGCCAGGTCTTTGCGGCGGCCATCGCCAGCTTGAACACCATCAGCCGGGCGGTGTCCTGCGACAGCGCGCCCTTGGTCCGAACCGTGCGATGCCGGATGGTGGCGAACACGCTCTCGATCGGGTTGGCGGTGAGCTTCCCCCCGCGGAGTGGAGGGTTCTGTAAGGAACCTGAACACCCCAGGAGGGCAGCATGGCGGGGAAGCGAACGCGGCGCCGGTTCACGGCGGAATTCAAAGCGCAGGCGGTCAAGCGCGTGCTGGAAGGCGGCAAGCCGCT
>JAFASL010000519.1 GCA_019244535.1 Alphaproteobacteria bacterium | reverse complement strand
TGGCCATCTGTTGCAGGTCGTCGATCCGGCCGAGGAAGATTTGCCGTTTGATGGTCGGGTGCGGTTCGAGGGTGTCGAAGAGCGCGACCAGGTTGTGATCAGCCGAGTGGAGAACGTCCGCGAAGATTACTCGGGTCGTTTCCGGCGTCATCGCGATGAGCTCGGTGCAATCGCTGCAACCCTCGGCTGGACCTTTGGCTTTCACCGCACCGACCGCCCGCCACATCTCGCCTTGCTTGCGCTATGCGCCGCACTCTCGGCCGACAGGCAGGGTTGAGATGGCTCGGCACGACCTCGCGAAGCCCCTCACCCCTACCCTCTCCCCGCAAGTGGGGAGAGGGAGGGACCCGCGCAGCGGGAGGGTGAGGGGCAGGCCACCGCCTTCGCCCAACCGACGCTGAACGATGCTGGCGCTCGGTTCCCTCGCCTTTGTCTCGCCATGGCTGCTCGTCGCGTTGGCCGCATTGCCGATCATCTGGTGGCTGTTGCGGGTCACGCCGCCGGCGCCACGCCGCATCGCCTTTCCCGCGATTCGGCTATTGCTCGGGCTGGTGCCGCGCGAGGAAACGCCGGCGCGGACCCCCTTGTGGCTGATTCTCCTGCGCATGCTACTGGCGGCATTGGTGATCTTGGCGGTTGCTCACCCGCTGCTCAACCCCCAAACACACCTGGCGTCAACGGGTCCGATCATTGTCGTTGTGGATGACGGCTGGGCTGCGGCGCATGATTGGCCGGCCCGGCAAGCGGCGCTTGCCGAGCTACTCGGCGAAGCCGAGCGCGAGGATCGGCAGGTGGTTCTGCTGACGACCGCTACGACCGCAGTGGACGAGCCGATGGCCGCATTGCGGCCGGTTCGTGCCGCAGATGCGCGGGCGACGGTTCAGGCCATGCTGCCTAAGCCCTGGCCGGTCAACCGGCGCGCTGCGTTGGGGCGCCTCGAAGCCCTCTCCCTGCCGGAGGCAAATTCGGCCGTCTGGCTCAGCGATGGGATCGCCGATGATGGAGGATACGAGGCGCTGGCAGCTCATCTCGCCAAGCAGGGAAGCCTGCGCTACTTGATGGCGCAGCCCGTCGACGCCCCGGTCATGCTCGCCGCCGGTCAGACCCAGGCGAACGACGTCGGGGTGGAGTTGCGCTCGCTCCCGGCACCCACGCCGCGGCTCTTTCAGGTACGCGCCAGTGGTGATGATGGCCGCCTGCTCACGCGGCAGGCCGTCACGATCGAGCCTGGGGCAAAGAGCGCCGGGCTGCGTATGACCATGCCGAGCGAGTTGCGCAATCGCATGGCCCGGATCGAGATCGAAGGCGACCAGTCCGCCGGGTCGGTATTGCTGGTGGACGAGCGGTGGCGCCGTCGCCCGGTCGGCATCGTCGCCGCGGCGAACTCCAGAGGGCAGCCGCTGCTCGGAGAGAATTATTATCTCGAGCGGGCACTCGGTCCGTTTACCGAGCTGCGGCGAGGGAGCGCTACGGACCTTTTGAAGCGCGAGCTCGCCGTGCTGGTGTTTGCCGACACCGGGCCGGAGTCGCCGGCCGAAGAAGCAGCTGTCGGCAAATGGATTGAGGCGGGCGGGCTGCTGCTGCGTTTTGCCGGCCCGCATCTCGCCGAGCAGGGCGATCATTTGTTGCCGGTGCGGCTGCGGCACGGCGGCGGCCGCACGATTGGTGGTGCGTTATCCTGGGAGCAGCCGGCCAAACTCGCCCCGTTTGGGCCCGACAGTCCATTTTCCGGTCTCGCCGTTCCGGCCGACGTCACGGTTTCGCGTCAGGTGCTGGCGGAACCGGATCTGGACCTCGCCGGCAAAACCTGGGCACGGCTGGTCGACGGCACGCCGCTCGTTACCGCGGAGAAACGCGGGCGCGGCTGGGTCGTCCTGGTCCATACGACGGCAAATGCCGACTGGTCAAACCTCGCCTTATCCGGCCTTTTTGTCGAGATGCTGCGGCGGATCGAGGCGATGAGCCAGGGCGTAACGGAAGCAGGCGAGGAGGCCCTGGCGCCGATCGAGAGCCTCGATGGGTTTGGCAGGCTGCAGCGAGCGCCGCCCACCGCGCGGCCGATTCCCGCCGGCGAATTCGCGACCGCAATAGCATCGCCGCGCCATCCGCCAGGGTTCTACGGCACCGCCGATGCGCGCCGCGCACTCAACCTCTCGACGGGGGTTCCGGAATTAAAGCCGATCGATCGGCTGCCCTCGGAAACTCTTCGCGAGACTTTCGCAGCAGGTCGGGAAGTCGATTTGCGGCCCCCCTTGCTGGCCGCGGCGCTCCTCCTGGCGCTCACCGATCTGCTGATCGCCTACGGATTGCGCGGCTTGCTGCGGCGGCGGCCTGCGCGGATCGCGGCTCTCGCTTTTTCCGCCCTTCTGGGAACCGCCTCAATGGCGCGGGCCGATGACCCGTTCGTCGTGCGCGCGACCTCGGAGCTGCGGCTGGCGTACATCCGGACCGGAAACTCGGAGGTCGATGCGGTGAGCCGGGCCGGGCTCATCGGTCTGACCGGGACGTTGAACCGCCGCACCGCGGTTGAAACCGCCGAACCGCTCGCAGTCGATATCGAGACTGACGAGTTGATCTTCTTTCCGCTGCTGTACTGGCCGGTTGCCGCCGGCCAGGCGGCTCCGTCGCCGAAAGCGGTCGAGCGCATCAACCGGTACCTCGATACTGGCGGCACGATACTGTTCGATACGCGCGACGCGAACGATCAGACGCCCGGCCCTATCGGCGGCACCGATTCCTCGGCGCAACGGCTTCGCCGGCTGGTCGCCGGGATCAAAATGCCGCCGCTGGTGCCGATTTCGCCCGATCACGTGCTGACAAAGTCTTTCTATCTGATGCACGACTTTCCCGGGCGCTGGAATGTCGGAACATTGTGGGTCGAGCCGGTCGAAGACCGGGTCAATGACGGGGTTTCCAGCGTCGTGGTCGGAGCCAATGACTGGGCTGCGGCCTGGGCTGTCGATGCTCAAGGACGCAGTGCGTATCCCGTGGTCCCCGGAGGCGAGCCGCAGCGTGAGATGGCGATGCGCTTTGGGGTTAACCTCGTCATGTATGTGCTAACCGGCAACTACAAATCGGACCAGGTCCACGTCCCGGCAATCCTGGAGCGTTTGGGCCAATGAGCGGCAGCGCATTCTCCCTGGCCGTTGCGCCGCTGTTGCCGTGGGCCGTAATCGCCGCATTCGGGACTGCCGGGCTGCTCGTTCTCGCATTTGGGTTTGCGCGCAGGACGCGCGGTGTGTTGTGGCGCATGATTGCCGTCGCGATCCTGCTCGCGGCTCTCGTCAATCCGTCGGTCGTCGAGGAAAAGCGGGAACCGCAGCGCGATACCGCGGTGATCGTCGTCGACGAGTCGCCGAGCCAGCGGATCGGCGACCGCCGGCATGCGACGGAGCAGGCTCTGGCGGCGCTGAACGACCGCTTGGCGCGCGAGCGCAACCTCGATGTCCGCGTCGTTCGCGCGGGAAAGCCGCAGCCCGGCGCCGGAGACGACGGTACGCGCCTGTTCACGGCGCTCACCCGGGCAATGTCCGACGTGCCGCGACAACGCCTCGCCGGTGTCGTCATGATCACCGATGGGCAGGTGCACGATCTCCCGGCGGGCGATGCCAAGGCTGCCGCTGAGACGATCGGCGCTCCGCTGCATGTGCTGCTCTCGGGCCTCCCAAACGAAGGCGACCGTCGGCTCGTCGTCGCGCAGGCCCCGAGCTTTGGCCTGGTCGGAAAGGAATTGCAGCTGAAGATCCGGGTCGAGGACCTCCCGGAGACAGCGCGTGGCCGGCAGGACGGTGCGCAGGGGCAGGCGGCAGTAACGTGGCGCAAGGATGGCGGCCCGCCGCGCCAGATCACCGTGCCGATCGGTCGCGATGTCCCGCTGACCTTGCCGATCGACCACGGCGGACCCAACATTCTCGAGCTTTCTGTGGAGCCGGGTCCCCGCGAGCTGACACTCGACAACAACCGTGCGGTCGTCGTCGTCAACGGCGTGCGCGACCGCCTCCGGGTGCTGCTCGTCTCGGGCGAGCCGCATGCTGGCGAGCGCGTCTGGCGCAACATCCTTAAATCCGACCCCTCGGTCGACCTGGTTCATTTCACAATCCTGCGGCCGCCGGAAAAGCAAGACGGCACCCCGATCCGCGAATTGTCGCTGATCGCGTTTCCGATCCGCGAACTCTTCGACGTCAAGCTCGACGAATTCGATTTGATCATCTTCGACCGCTACAGCCGCCGCGGCGTGATCCCGCAGGCCTATCTCGAAAATGTCGCGCGCTATGTCCGCAAGGGCGGCGCCTTCCTCGAGGCGGCGGGACCGAGCTTCGGCACGCCGTTGAGCTTGTCCCGCACGCCGCTTGGGACGATCCTCCCGACGGAGCCGACTGGCAATGTCTACGAAGAGGGATACAAGCCGCAATTGACCGATCTTGGCCGCCGGCACCCAGTGACGGAGGAACTGCCCGGAGCCGGCCGGCCCGGCGCCGAACCCTCTTGGGGGCGCTGGTTCCGCCAAGTCGATTCCCGGGTCCAGCGCGGGGTTGCGGTCATGAACGGCGACCATGGCGGCCCGCTCTTGGTGCTCGACCGCGTCGGCGAGGGCCGGGTGGCGCAATTGCTGTCCGACCAGATGTGGTTCTGGGCGCGCGGCTTCGAAGGCGGTGGCCCGCAGGCCGAGCTGTTGCGGCGGCTCGCCTACTGGCTGATGAAAGAGCCCGATCTCGAGGAAAACGATCTGCGAGCGATGGTCGAGGGCGACAGCCTCGTCGTCACGCGGCAATCGCTCGAGCCGGACGAGCGGCCGGTCACGGTCGCGGCGCCCGATGGCTCGAGCCGCAACCTCACTTTGACGCCAGAGAGCGGCGGGCGCAGTTCCGGCCGGATGCCTATCAGCGAGATGGGGCTGTACCGGGTGACCGATGGCACGCGCACCGCGCTCGCTGCGGCCGGGCCGCTCAACCCCGTCGAATTTGCCGATGTGCGGACCACTCCCGAAAAACTGCAGCCCATTGCGGCGGCAACCGGAGGGGGGGTTTTCTGGGCGGGGACCGGAGACATCCCTGAAATCCGCCGGGTCTCGCCCGATCGCTCGGCAGCGGGGCGTAATTGGATGGGGTTCCGCGCCAATGGCGATTACACGGTGACCGGGTTCAGCCAAACCCCGTTGCTGCCCGGGATCGCGGCCTTGTTGCTGATCGTCGGCAGCCTGCTCGCGGCCTGGCGCCGTGAAGGAAGCTGATCGAAGTTCGTGCTGCGCCGGTTTCTTGCCCCGCTCCACCCGGACGGCTTCAAATTTGTTGCCGTCGCGGCGATCGTGACGTTGCTGCTGTTCCTGTTGTGGCGACCTGCCGGATGGGTCGCGGCGCTCGTAACCGTGTGGATGGCCTATTTCTTCCGCGATCCGTGGCGGGTAACCCCGGCACGGGAGGGTCTGCTGATCAGCCCGGCCGATGGCATCGTCGTATCGATCGCACCTGCACCGCCACCACCGGAGCTGGCGATGGGCGACATCGCGGTCGTGCGGATCGGTATCTTTCTCAACATTTTTGACGTGCATGTGACGCGGGCGCCGATTGGCGGCAGGGTGGCGGCGATGCGCTACACGAAGGGCCGCTTTATCAATGCGAGCCTCGATAAGGCGAGTGAGGACAACGAGCGGCTGGCGATTCGCATCGCTCCGGAGGAAGGCCCCGGCATAGCCTTTGTACTGATAGCGGGGCTCGTCGCGCGGCGCATCGTCTGCGATCTTTATCAGGGCCAGCAGGTTGCCAGCGGGCAGCGTGTCGGCATCATCCGCTTCGGCTCGCGGGTCGACATTTACTGTCCGCCGCCTTATGTGCCGATGGTCGTGGCGGGGCAGCGCATGATAGGCGGCGAAACCGTGCTGGCTGACCGGCTCGCCCAAGAGCCGCCGCGCCGGGGAGTGGCCCATTGAAGCGGGCAGAGCACGACGGGAGAAGAACCTTGAGGACGCGCTCGTCGAGAACCCGGCGGTCACGGATGCGGATGCGGCGGCTCTCCGGCCTGTCGGTCAACCGCATGGTCCCGAACATCCTGACATTGCTGGCGCTGTGCGCCGGGATGACGGCGATGCGCTTTGCGATGGGCGGGAATTTCCAGGCCGCAGTATTTTCGATCATCGCCGCCGGCATTTTCGACGGGCTCGACGGCCGCATGGCGCGCCTTCTCAAGGCCACTACCAGCTTTGGCGCCGAGCTCGACAGCCTGTCGGATTTCATCAGCTTTGGCGTCGCGCCGGCGGCGGTTTTGTACCTCTGGACATTATCGGAACTGCACGGTCTCGGCTGGGCCATCGCATTGCTCTATGCGGTGTGTTGCGCGCTGCGCCTGGCGCGCTTCAACACCGAGACCTCCGGCGAGACGCCGTTATACATGGCGCCGTTCTTCACCGGCGCGCCGGCCCCGGCCGGAGCCGGACTCGTCATGGTGCCGATGTTCTTGAGCTTCGAATGGGGCGACTGGCTGTTCCGCTCGCCCTATCTGAGCGCCATCACGGTGACCGGCATTGCCCTCTTGATGGTCAGCAAAGTACCGACCGTGTCATTGAAGCGCATCCGCATCCCGCATCATCTGGTAGTCCCGACATTGCTCGGTTTTGGGGTCGCGACCGCCTTTCTGACGACCGAGCCGTGGCTGACTTTGACGGTCGTCGGCATCGTCTATGTCAGCTCGGTCCCGTTCACCGTCTGCTCCTACTTCCGCTTGAAGCGCGCCACGCTCGCCCGCCAGACCGAGCCCGCGGCGCAGCCGGCGGCCGCCGCCCTGCGCAGCCCACCGCCATTTCCGCTGGGTGAGACCCAACCGCCAAACGAATGGCGGCACTGAGGAAGTCAACCACCTTCCTCCATCGCCCCCGCGAAAGCGGGGGTCCAGGGCCGACTGTTACGCCTGCTGGTCCTGGGTTCCCGCGTTTCGCGGGAACGACGGGGTGAGGTCCGTGATCAATTCTGCTCGCGGGTCTCCTTGAAGCGGATTTGCGGCCATTCCTCGATCGTTGTGCGCAGGTCCCAGGCGTTGCGGGCGAGGAAGACCGGGACACCGTCATGGTCCTCGGCGCTGGCTGATGGATTTTTGGCGCGGAAGCGCTCGAGCTCGGCGCGGTCATCCGTGTCGAGCCACCGCGCGGCCTGAAAGGGCGCACCATCGAGGCGGGTCTTAAGCTCGTATTCGGCGGCGAGCCGCGCGGTCAATACGTCGAGCTGCAACGCGCCGACGACACCAACGATCCAGTCTCCACCGTTTAGCGGCTTGAACACGCGGGTCACCCCCTCCTCTGCCAGTTGCTCGAGCGCGTGCTTTAGATGCTTCGACTTCATCGGATCCTCGACCCGGACCCGCTGCAGGATCTCCGGCGCAAAGCTCGGGATGCCGGTGATGCGCAGCGCCTCGCCTTCGGTCAGAGTGTCGCCGATCCGCAGGCTCCCGTGATTGGGGATGCCGATGATGTCGCCGGGCCACGCCTCCTCGGCGAGGTTGCGCTCGCGCGCCAGGAAAAACACCGGCGCCTGCACCGACATGACGCGTCCCGTGCGGATGTTCTTCAATTTCATGCCGCGCTGGAAACGGCCCGACGCGATGCGCACAAAGGCGATGCGGTCGCGGTGCTGCGGGTCGATATTGGCCTGCACCTTGAAGACGAAACCCGAGACCTGAGGCTCATCGGGCGAGACGGGGCGTGGGTCGGCCGGCTGCGGGCGCGGCGCCGGAGCCAATTCGCCGACCCCGGCCAATAATTCGCGCACGCCGAAATTGTTGAGCGCGCTGCCGAAATAGACCGGCGTCAGATGGCCCGCGCGATAAGCTTCGAGATCGAATGGCGGGCACAACCCCTTCGCCATTTCGACCTCGTCGCGCAATTTCGCGAGCGCCTGCTTCGGCAATAGCCGCTGCAATTTCGGGTCGTCGAGGCCATTGCAGCGGACGGGTTCGGTGATGCGGTCGTGGACACCGCGCTCAAACAACAGCAGCGCATCTGCGAAAAGGTCATAGGTGCCGAGAAAATCGCGGCCCATGCCGATCGGCCAGGAGGCCGGCGTGACATCGAGCGCGAGGGCCTGCTCGATCTCGTCCAACAGGTCGAACGGGTCGCGGCCCTCGCGGTCGAGCTTGTTGACAAAGGTGACGATCGGGACGTCGCGCAGCCGGCAGACCTCGAAGAGCTTCCTCGTCTGCTCCTCGATGCCCTTGGCGGCGTCCAAGACCATCACCGCGCTGTCGACCGCGGTCAGCGTGCGGTAGGTGTCCTCGCTGAAATCCTGGTGGCCCGGGGTGTCCAAGAGGTTGAAGGCG
>JAFASL010000509.1 GCA_019244535.1 Alphaproteobacteria bacterium | reverse complement strand
TGTCCGACCCGGCAGTGGAAGAGGCGCTCTACGATTCGCAGGCGATGCGGCATTTTGATGGCATCGACCTCGGTCGCGAGCCGGTGCCGGGTGAGACTACGGTGTGCCGCTTCCGTCATCTGCTCGAGGCGCATGATCTGGGCCGGCGGCTGTTCGAGGAGGTGCAGCGGCGCTGGCCGCGAAGGGGCTGAAGGTGGCCACCGGCACGATTGTCGACGCCACAATCGTCAATGCGCCGTCCTCGACCAAGAATGCCGAGAAGGCGCGCGATCCCGAGATGCACCAGACAAAGATCTCGGCGGCTTGTCGGAACACCTCGGTCAAGCGCACGACCGGCACGGCACCCGAAGCGATGATGTCGGCCAGCACTTGCCCCGGCCCGACCGAGGGCAACTGGTCGACACCGCCGATGAGCAGCAGTGCAGCTTGGTCTGGCAAAGCCCGCAGCAGAGCCCGCATGAGCGGCACGTCGACCATCTTCTCTGGCCTGGTTGCCAGAACGCGGTGCGTCCAAGAGACGATCGTTCTCGCGCTTTACCTCAGTTCTTGGCATCTCATATCAGATATCGGGTCGCCATCGCGTCCGCTACCCACACCGCCGAGCCACGCCGCCATATAACCTTGCCAATGCTGTCTCAGTCCTAAACCCGGCAGCGCCAGGGCAAGAATCCTCCTTCGAGAACAAGTAAAGCCAATACACGAATGTCTCGAATGCACGCCCTCGGTGCTGCTAAGTACTAGCCGGTCATCAGCAATCCGAGTGGCAGCGCCACGATCAGTAAAGTACCCGTCACTGCGAGCACGCGCTCCGCACGGCTCCATTTCTTCCAGTCGGCAACGAGATCACGCATCGGCACGCCATCACATTTAGGTGCGCCCGCAACTGCGTCCGCGAAGGCAGGGCAAGCCGGCGAGCACTACAACTGCGGGTATACGCGTTTGCGAGCCGGCCAAGTGCGACCTGCTTCACACATGTTGAAACATTTGATCCCTGCCCAGAGCTGGAAGACCATCTGCCGCGCTGATGGGCGCGGGGACGCTCGCGGCACTCAACCGATCCGTCGCGAGCGGGACGACGGAGGAGTAGAACCCCTTCGCTGCTGATGCTGTTGAATCCGTAAGGCTTGTCACAGCCGCATCCAAGAGGTCATCGAGCGATGAGTCGGTGGGACAACGCACCTGCCTCCTCTGCGCGGTTCACAGCAGGTCGCGTCGGCAGCCGCCTGGGCCATTGGACGTCATCAAGCCGGCCTTCACTCTGGCGTCGCTTTGCGCCTTACTTCGGAACGGTCCTGGCGCTTTCTCTATTCGGAAGCGCGCTCTATCTGCTGCATCGAGAGGTCGCCGCCTATGATCCTGACGATGTTCGTCGGGCGCTCAATGCGCTCAGCTGGCGACGCATCATCGCTGCGCTCGGCCTGACCGGCGCGAGCTATGTCCTGCTGATCTTTTATGATGTGCTGGCACTGCGCCATATGCGCAAGGCGCTCCCCTTTCACCGCGTCGCCCTGGCTTCGTTTACGAGCTACGCCTTCACCCATAACTTCGGGTTTGGCAGTCTGATGCACGCGACGATTCGGTACCGTCTTTATGCTCCGCTGGGCCTCAGGACGGTAGACATCGCCGAAATCACCGCTTTCGTCAACATTACGTTCATGATCGGGTTGGCGGTCATGTTTCCTGTGATCGCGCTGCTTCACGCCCCCGCGTTGGAGGGCACAGGACTGGCCCAAGTAACAAGCGTTGGGTTGGCTGCCGGGGCTCTTGCGCTCGCAGTCGCCTATGCCGCGTTAGGGTGGTGGGTGCACCGCCTGGAGCTCTTCGGGTTCGTGCTGAAGGTACCGCGCCCGATCACCACCTTGGCCCAGATAGGCTTATCCTTGACGGATTTGGCGCTTGCCGGCGCTGTCTTTTTTATGTGTTTCCCCAACCCGGCTGCCGTCAGCTACCCGCAGGTGCTGGCGGCTTTTGTGGTGGCCTTGACGGCGGGCATCATCAGTCATGTTCCGGGCGGTCTCGGTGTGTTCGAGACTATCGTCCTGG
>JAFASL010000300.1 GCA_019244535.1 Alphaproteobacteria bacterium | reverse complement strand
CCGGCTCGGGACCCGCATCTTCGGATTGCTGCTGCTGTGACTGGCGCTGCTCGGTCGCTGCTCAGGAACCAATGGTTTGCACGACTATTCGCTGGAGGGAAATGGATTCGAAATTTCAGTTCCGCGCTAACGTCGGTGGTCTCGCGGGTCTCTAGATACGCGATCCGGGCAGAGCAGCGAGCGATCCGCTAGATGCGGAGAAAAAATAGGGCACGCGCGCCGCTGGAGAGGGAACCACAGCGAGACGCACATTGCTCCTGCTGTGGCGCGAGCTTGCCGATCATCATCCGGGTCGAGTGTAAGCACCGGAGCAAAAATCCCTCACTGAAGTCGCCGGATACGCCTCTATTATCGGCGCGTCAGCCGGTTACCGTTAGCGGGCTTGGCTGCACCCTGTGAGTGCCGGGATCGGCGATCTGCTCCACCTGGTGCTTTCACGCGGTCGAGCTTCGCCCCACCGCCACTGCTCACTTCGAGGGCGTCGCCTATAAGCCCTCTTGAAGTGTCCAACACGCCATGCTTTCTCGTCCGCTGATCGTTTCAGCCGCTCCCGATACCGGCGCGGCGCAGGGTGCGCCGCCAGTCCGCGGCCACCGCGTCGAGCGCCTGCTTGGCGCTCTTCTGGCCTTGCAGAGCTTCTGATATGCCCGTGCGGAGCGTCAGCTCCAGCGTGCTCCACGCCGGATGAGCCGGCGTCGGGACGCCGGTCTCGATAGAGCGCGCGGCGGTTGGCGGCCAGCCGAGCTTCTCCGCCATGCTGGGGTCGTTCAGCACCGAGCCGCGCGGCGGCGCGTTGCCACGCTCCATCGAGCGCAGCTGCCATCGCTTGCTGCACGCCATGCGAATAAACTCGATCGACCAGTCGGCGTTCTTCGCATATTTCGGCACTGCGAGGAAATGGCCGTCGATCCAGCTCCGGCTTTGGCTTTTGTCGGTATAGCCGGGCACCACGTCGGCAGACCAGTTGCCGGTAGTCTTCGAGATCGCGGGGTCGTTTATCAGCGTCATGTAAGGGGCGAAGGTTTGCGCCATTACATAACGGTCGCGCTGGCCGCCGGCGATAATCTCGTCGAATTCCCAGGTCGTGACCTCGGGCGGCGTCACCTTGTCCTTAACGACCAGGTCGGCCATGAACTGCAGCGCGGTCACAGCCTTGTCGTCATTGATGAAGATCTCGCCGGTCTTGAAGTCTAAGAACCGCCCGCCGGCGGAGTAGAGCCACGAAGCGAGGCTGGGATAGAGGCCGGCCCCCTGTTTGCCCATCAAGCCGAAAGCATAGCGATCGGGTGGCGTATTGACCGCCAGCGCTGCCTTGTGGAATTCCGCGAAGGTGCCCGGCGCCGCCGCAAACCCGGCCTTGGCTAGAAGCGCCTTCTGGTACACCAGGATGCCGGTAGTAGTGCGATAGGGAATGCCGGACAGCTTGCGGTCATAGCTGGCGGCGAGCTTGCTGCCGGCGAGAAAATCGTTCCAGTCGAACGCCGGATCGCGCTTCTCGATGGTCGCGAGCACCTCATGGTGATCAACCATGTGCGGCGAGATCCAGCCGGCCATGCCGACGCTCCATTGCGCAATGTCTATGCCGCTCGAACCCGCGCCGAACTCGGCTTTCATCCGCGCCAGCCAGGCATCGGGCGGAAGCAGCGTGAATTCCACCTTGATTCCGGTCTCCTTTTCGAACGCGGGAGCGACGTCCTCCGTCAGGGCGCGCTTCCAGCCACCCTGGTTATCGCCGATATAAACCAGCTTGTCCGGCTTGTTCTGTGCGCGGAGTGGCCGTGCGGCCGCCATTACCCCGCCTGCGGTGGCGGCCATCAACAGCCGGCGGCGGTTCAGTATGGGCATGGTCATTACTCCCTATCGCTATTGGTTGCCGTGCGCATCTGCAGCGCGTCGCGTCAGCCCTTTACCGCGCCTGAGGACAGTCCGGCGACCAGATAACGCTGCGCAGCAAACGAGAAAATGATCACCGGCAGGATCACCAACATTCCGGATGCGGTCAGGCCGCCTCAGTCTACGCCGGAATCGCCCGCCGAGAAGCTCATCATTTTCACTGGCAAAGTCTGCGTCGCATTGTTGGTCAGCACCGCGGCGAACAAGAAATCGTTCCACGCCAACTGCAGGCACAAGATACCGGCGGCGGCTATGCCGGGCTTCGCGAGCGGCAGCACGATGCTGCCGAAGGCGCGGTAGCGGCCGGCACCGTCGATCCACGCGCTCTCCTCAAGCTCCTTTGGCAGGTCCTCGAAGAAGCCGCGCATGATCCAGACAACCAACGGTAAGGCGAACGTGGAGTACGCCAGCACCACGCTGAGCCTCGTCGTCGCCAGGCCGAGCTTGCCGAACAGCACATACATCGGCACCAGAACCGCTATCGGCGGCAACATGCGCATGACCAGCAGCGCGAAGAAAAGAAACGACCGACCGGCAAACGGAAAGCGCGCAAATGCATAAGCGGCCGGCACACCGACACAGAGGGATAGCGTCACCGCGCTGCTGGCGACGATCAGTGTGTTGACGAACGCCAACAGAAAGTCCGACCGGCCGAGCACGTCGATGTAGTTCTCGAGCGTCGGCCACCAGATGAACAGGGGCGGGTCAGCAAACACCTGCAGACGCGTCTTCAACGACAGCCCGAGCACCCAGAGCAGCGGGAATAGGAAGATCACCGTTAACGCGATCAACGCAGCGTAGACCAGCCCGGCCTGCAGCCGGCGCATTCGCCGCGATCCGACCACCGCAGCCATCAGTGCGCGTCCCGCCGGCGGATCGTCACGATAAAGAACACGCACGTCATCATCGAAATGAGCAGCATAATCCACGAAGCCGCGGCACCCAGGCTAAAGTCGAAGCGCACGAACGAAGTAAGGTAGGTAAACATCGACAATACCATGGTCGCATTGGCCGGTCCCCCGCCAGTCAGCGCATAGATGTTGTCGAAGGCGCGAAACTCGAAAATCACTCGTAGTAGCAGCGCGACCAGCAGGTAGGGCCTCAGCAGCGGCAGTGTGATGTGCCAAAAGCTCTGTCGCCAGTTGGCGCCGTCAATCGCGGCAGCTTCCAGCGGTTCGCTTGGGAGTGAGCGCAGCCCCGCCAGCAGGATCAGGGCGACATATGGCGTATTCTGCCAAACACTAACCACCCAGACCGATACCAGCGCCGTTGCGGGCATGCCCAGCCACACAATCTTTTGCCCGATCAAGTAGTTGATGAACCCGAGACTAGGTTCCAGCAAAAGCTTCCAACACAGCGCCCCGACGATGGGGGTGATCATCATCGGCACCACCAGCGCAGTCCGCAGAATGCGCATATATGGCAGGTCGATGTTGAGGAGCAGCGCGATGACGAGTCCCAGCAGCATCTGGGCTGCCACCGTCGCAGCCGTGTACCCGAAAGTGATGCCGAGACTTCCGACGAACGCCGGATCGGTCAGTAGGTCCTCGTAGTTCGCGAGGCCCACAAAGCGACCGCCGAGCAGCGCCTGGTCCAGCGCCCAGCCGGTAAAGCTCAGGTATAAGGAAAACAACAACGGGATGCCGAAAATGCAGAGCATCACGACGAAAGTGGGCAGCACCGCGATGGCGGTGAACGCTCGGTCCAGCGACAAGCGGTGGAATGCCCGCGCACCCCGGTGCGCCGTTCGGACGCCTACCAACACCGCATGCGCAACATTCCTTCCGCTCACCCCGATTCTCCTCCCTGACCGCAGCCAAATCGCCCCGCCCCAGAATCAATCTGTTCCCGAGCCGGGACCTGGAAATCGCAGCGCCGGGCCTCAGGCTTGAACTTCGGCGACAATGTATGCCCTCTACTAGGGTCGGAACGGCGGGGAAGCCCCAGCCGCGCTAAAATGTACGGGAAAAACGAGAATGCGGACAGAAATCCTACGATTTCCGCTAGGGGACACCGATGACGCTGTCCGGAAGCGATCGAGATCGC
>JAFASL010000081.1 GCA_019244535.1 Alphaproteobacteria bacterium | reverse complement strand
TCGGCCCATCGAGGCAATACGCGCCCGTGCTTGCGCGATCTGCCTCGCATCGATGTCGTCGGAAAAGTTGCCGCTCTGAATCCTGCGCGAGTTGAGTGGAATCGAAGTGCCGATATGACCGGGCATGACGACCGAGCATCTGATGTGCGGCGCGTTGATCCGGAGATCGGTGATCAGCGCCTCGGTAAATCCTTTCACGGCAAACTTCGCCGCCGCATAGGCCGTATGCGGTAGATGCGGCCCGATCGATGCCCAGAAGCCGTTGACGCTGCTGGTATTGACGATGTGGCCCTCCTCCGCTTTCACCAGCATCGGCAGGAAGAGGCGAGTGCAGTTGTAGACCCCGCCCCAGCATATGTTGAACGTCCTTTCCCACTCGTCGCGGCTATGGGCGAACATGCTGCCGCCGCCGCCGATACCGGCGTTGTTGAAAAGGAGCTGGATCTTGTCGGTGCCGTGACGCTCTGCGGCCTCATCGCGGAATCGCTCGACCTGCGCCTCGTCGGACACATCGGCGATATGCGCCGTGACCCGCAGGCCTTGCGGCAATCCCGCCGCGTCGCAAAGCCGTCGGGTCTCCGCCATGCCTTCCTCGGAAACATCGCACATCGCGACATTGCAGGCCTCGGCAGCTAGCTGGCGGACGAGCTCCCGCCCCATTCCCGAGCCGCCGCCCGTGACGACCGCGATCCTGCCCGCGAAATCCTTCATATATCGCCTCCCCTCGGATTGGACTCAGCATTATACCCTCACGGAGGGTGTGCACGCAGCGGTGAAGGAGATGCGCGGACGGTACAGAGACGGGATCCCGGAATCCGATGCAGCCGCGGCGGACAGCGCCGATGCGGCGCAATGGCGGCGCGTCCTCTGGGTAATGGTCGGCATTCAGTTCATCATGACCGGGGCCTTCTCGGTGCTCAGCCCGATCATGCCTTTGCTATTGCCCGAACTTGGAGTCGAGACCGCGAGCGGGGTCAATTTGTGGGCGGGGATCCTCAACGGTGTCACCTCCTTTGTCGCGGCGTTCGCTTCGCCGGTGTGGGGACGGATCGCCGACCGGCGCGGGCGCAAGCTGATGCTGCTGCGTTCGAGCCTTGCGATCGGCCTGTTCACCGCGCTGATGGGCGTGGCGGCGAATGTCTGGCAATTTTTTGCGTGTCGCGCGCTGATGGGCGTCTTTGCCGGATTTTCCAGCGCGGCGATCGCGCTGGTGGCGAGCCAAGTCCCCGAAGGGCGGCTCGGCTATGCTCTGGGGTGGCTCAGTACCGGCCAGCTCGTCGGCTCGCTGGTCGGGCCGATGATCGGCGGCGTATTGGCCGATTTGACGGGCAGCTACCGCATCCCGTTTTACTGCACATCGGCAACGATCTTGCTGTCGGTCGGTCTCGTCTGGTTTGCCGTCGACGAGCGCTTTGTCGCGCCGCCCAAAGCGCGCACCAGGCGATCGATCCTCGGCAGCCTGATCGCGGTGGCCACGGCCCCGACGCTGCTGGCGTTGCTTTTCGTGCTGCTGATGGCGCAGTTCGGAGTGCGCACAGTGCAGCCGATTGTGACCCTTTATGTCCAGGAACTGGTCGGCCCGCGGCCCGACCTTGCCACATTGAGCGGCATCGCCTTTTCAGTCACCGGGCTCGCCAATGTCATTGCAGCGCCGTTTCTCGGCAATCGCAGCGATCGCATCGGCTACCGCCGGGTATTGCTGATCTGTCTTTTTGGAGCGACAGTGACGACCCTGCCTCAGGCCTTCACCGAAAATTATTGGCTATTTACTGCTCAGCGCTTTGGCGTCGGGCTGTTTATCGGCGGCCTGCTGCCGACCGCCAACGCGCTGGTCGGGCGCCTAGTGCCGAGAGCCGAGCGCGGCGCAATATACGGGATTACAGCGTCGGCTACATTTCTCGGCAATTCGCTGGGACCGTTGACCGGCGGCGCCGTCGCGGCCGCCTTCGGTCTCCGCTGGGTGTTCCTCGTTACGGCGGCTGTATTGTTGGCCAATTTGTTATGGGTATACTTCAGGGTGCCTGAATATGCGGAACAGCAAAACTGAAACCCGGCTTCAAGCGGCGACGCGAGATTTCACGTCCTGGCACAGCAGCCGCATTGCAGTCAGCACCTGCTGGTGCGGGATAAGGCCGCCGCAATTGAGTTCGGCCAAAACGCCGCTGAGTCCGATTTCCTGGCGCAATGCCTTCAGGCGGTCGGCAATCGCATCGGGCGTTCCGACCAGCGCGTGGTTATGCAAGCCGTCTTCGTAGCGCAGATTGCGCAGCTGATCGACGCGCCGCATGCGGCGGGCGGCGGTTTCCGGATCGACCAACCGCGCCGCGCCTTCGAGGAGGTTCGCCTGCTCGTGGTAGAAATGCATGATGCTATGTCTTGGCTCGGCACGGGCCCGTTCCTCGGTTTCGGCAATATAGGTCGGCGCCGAGACAAAGACCTGGCCGCGGCCGGGATGGCCGGCATCTCTCCAGGCCTCATGATAAGTTTCGATCTGCTTGGCAAGATCGGACCAGGTGGTGTGACGGACCGAAGCGAAGATTGGCACACCGCGCCGACCGATCGCCGGGAAGGTATCGGGTGTGCTGGCCGCTATTCGAATAGGCGGGGCCGGCTTCTGGAACGGCTTGGGCACGACTTCGACGTCTTTGAACCGGTGGTA
>JAFASL010000056.1 GCA_019244535.1 Alphaproteobacteria bacterium | reverse complement strand
GGCGTTCGAAGCGCTCGGCGTCACCGAGACCAGACGTGCAGCCGATCCCGATACTCAGCCGACCAGAGGCTTCAAAGCGATCATGCGCGAAGCGGCGGATACGCGCAGCTATGCGGCTGCGCTTTCGGTCCTCCTGGTGGCCGAATGGCTCTATCTCGACTGGGCCTCCCGCGCGCCGCAGCCGTTGCCGAACAACTTCGTTCACGCCGAGTGGATCACGCTGCACGACAATCCGAATTTTCGCGGGTTCGTCGATTTCCTGCGCGCGGAGTTGGACCGTGTCGGCCCAACGCAGGTCGATCTGTGCCGCGACTTCTTTTCTCGCGCTGTCGCCCTCGAGCTCTCCTTCTTCGAAGCCGCCTATACGACCTGATTTTCTGTTGAAGGCGTCGGCACCGCTCAGCCGGGATAAACGGGACGTGGGGAATTCACGGCCCGCAACAGATTAAGCGGCCGGTGATGGCCCCGCCTTCGCGGGATGGTTCGGATCCGGTTCCCTCCAGCGCTGAGTCAGTGCGAACTCGCCCTCCGGAAGGGTAAGCGAGCCTCGGCGTGATCGGAGCCGAAAACGAAATGCTACCGTGCGGGGGTGGCCCTGCACGCCCCAACTGGCCTTTGGTGGCTAGTTGGCGGAGTGTGTCATCAGTGATCTCGGCCCAGGCCCGCCCAGCTGATCGCCCCTGCTCCCGGCGGCTGCGCGCTTTACACCAAACCCGGTCGCCGGCGCCAGAAAAGGAAGGCAGCGAGCGCACCGCACAACGCGCCCAGCGCCGAGGCCGCGAAATCGAGAAAGGCGGGATGTCGGCCAGGCGAGAAATGCTGGAGGTACTCTAGTAGCCCGGCGTACAGCCAAAAGCCCCCGACGATCAGCAGCCGGCTTCCGTTCCGTCCATACCCTGCCATTGCGATCGCTGCCGATCCGGCATACGCGACGAAATGCTCCAGCTCGCCCGGAAAGCCGGTTCGCGCCATCTCTTCCGCGGGGAGCAGCGACAGGAACGCCAATAGGGTGACAGAACACCAGGTTAGGAAGCGAATTAAATGCCGGAGAAGGCCAGCGCGCATGTTTTGGAGGGTGTTCGACCCGAGCGGATTTGGCAAGGCCAGGTCACGTCCGTCCAGCTGGTAGAGATTCGGCACTGGAGCTGAGGCGCCAGGAACGCATCGGCGCGGTTCGGCCGCGATAGAAGCGGCGGGTTCTGGCTGCTCGATATGTTGCGCGCGCGGGCCAATCCCGATAATGTCGAGCGATTGCTGCTCGATACCGCCGCGCAGGATGGCACAAAGGTCCGCATCGGGTTTAGCCAGGATCCGGGGCAGGCCGGCGAGAGCCAGGCGCAGCACCTGGTGCGCGTGCTCAGCGGCTTTAGCGTGACCCCGGCGGCGGAGAGCGGCGACGACGGCGGATGGTTCGAATCCGGCTCCCTCCACCTGAGAGGAGTGCAAACCTTTTGACCCGCCACAATCGCGGCCGTGGTCGAATACGGGTTACGGGGGCGCCACTTGCCAGCACCAATTGCTCGAGCTTGGCGAAATCGGGGGCAACACCCGCAGCGGCAACCGGTTCACCAGTCGCGGGATAGCGCCCCCAATTGACTTGCTCGATACCAAGCAGGGCGAACAGCGGATCCTGCCCCAGCAGGTCGGGTCTTCGGCTTTGCCAAGGTCCGCTATCGCGGGCTGAAGAAGAACACGCATCGCCTGCTGGTGATTTGCGCGCTGGCCAAGCTGTTCATGGCGCGGCGGCATCTCTTGCGGTCTCAGCCGGCGTAGTGTGTCCGCAATCAGGTCGGCATACTGCAGACGCTCCGCGAACGGCACCATCGCGGCCCAATAGCCCCATCTCGCGCTCAGTGAGCAACCTACCAAAACCCTACCCCAACTCTAGTCCCTTATTGAGAATTTGCTTCCATGGGGCCACTTTTCAATCTATTGCGTCATTGGATCAGCTTGGCCTTGCCGAAGAGCCGCAAGACTCGCCAGTGCCACCCCGAGCAGCAGTAATGAAGCTGGCTCCGGCACGGGTTCCCCGACGGCAGAAGCCAACCCGGCGAAGGACTGGCCGATAATGATGTCGCCCGACACCATGCCGCCAAACAGACTTGCGTTGTCTAGGTGTATATCGATCGCCTCCGTCGTGATGCCTACCGGACTGGCGATGCAGCCCGCACCAACGGTACAGGAGATCAGGTTCGCGACGGACTGCTGGTCGAGTGTCACGGTCGTAGTCTGATTTGAGAACAGGACCGTGTTCGCTGGCGCGTCGCCCAAGAAGGTCAGTGTGGTGCCGATCAGAGCGCCGGTAAGGATGAGTGACCCAAAGCTCGCACTGCCTGTGGCGAATTCTCGGTTCGGAAATACCACTGAGAAGTCCGCCTGCGAGCGGATGTCGGTGGCCGAGAGCGAAAGACCGAGAATGCCAAGGAGGCCGAGCGGCGGAGGCGGATTGTTGGTGAGCACTACTCCGACGGTACGCAGGTTCGCCTGCCCGCTGGCCGATATAAAATCGACGCCAAACCCGGCCGAGACGGCACGGGTCGCGATGTCCGTCGCAGTGATGCTCAGGGTCGGATTGATGGGATTGCTCGGATCAAGGAGAAGGGTGTCGTTGATGCGCATAACAGCGTCGTTTTGGTCATAAGGCGGTGGGGCGCTTCCGGCCACTCTGGCAATCGGACCATAGTGGGTCGCGCTGCCGTCGAACGTTAGATCGACCGATAGGGCATAAGCTGAGCTTGAGATAAACGGCGTTGCCTTGGCATGTTCGCTCAGTGTCACGGCGGACAACGCAGAGATGGCCACGGTAGCTACTAGGAGAGAGCGCATATCGCATTCTCCATCGGGGTGGACCTACCAACCCTAGCACCCGATCACCTCCTCTGTCATTTCGAACGGGCCGCTGGTGAGGGCGACGGCCGGCGCGGTGGGGGTGGCCCTGATCTAATCGGGGCTTCTTGTGATGGGGCGAGCTTCGGGGTGATTTCCCGACAAGGTCCCGATGTACGGCAGCAAAGGCGCGCCCTCTTGGTGCGCTCAATGTAGGTGTAAACTCATAACCGCGGTGAATATTTTTATACAAATCGATTTAAAAACTGATGGGGCATCCTGTCTCAAAACGAGGCGATCTAAATGCTTAATCATCAGCAAATCCCGGCACTAGTTAACCGGATCCCGTCAGACACATGGGAGATACTGCGCGAGATTAGAGAACGCCC
>JAFASL010000957.1 GCA_019244535.1 Alphaproteobacteria bacterium | reverse complement strand
GATCCGTCGAGATTGCTTCGTGGCGCAAGGCGCTCCTCGCAAGAAACATCGGTCCATGGGACCGCCGGCTTGGCTGTCATTGCGAGCGCAGCGAAGCAATCTCGACGCCGCGACTTCGAGATCGCCACGGCGCCTAACGGCGCCTCGCGATGACAGCAAGCGGATTTCATCCAGGGCGGGGCGGCCGCAGGCCGGTGGGTAACTCGCAATGACAGTGTGCCAATTGGGTCGAAATTTGCTCTAATCTGACGAACTTAATGGGCCGGCGGCGCGACGCTCTCGAACACCCCAGACTTGGTTTCCTTCCACGGTCTTTCCAGCTCTTCACTGATCGCCTCGATGCGGCTCGTAATCTCTTTTAGCTTTTTGCGCTGAACCCAGTCCCGGCCTTCCAACATCTTGCCGATATCTCTAAGTTCCTGCGTCGATGCCTCGAGACGAAGTTCTCTCTCGGTAATATCCAGGCCGACCCTCAAAACTTCCTGCACCTGCCCTTGGTCGTAAATGCCTTTGTTAGCCCAGAATATCCAAACCGGCGTGCCGTCGCGGAGCATATTCATATTGACGCTGTAGGCATAGCGATTGGGGTCGCGCACGAGCTCCGCCAAAAAGGCCGTCAGATCGCGGCCCTGAAACCCGGCCGGCGGCGTCAATGTGCCCAACATGGGCTTGCCGAGAATTTCGTCGTTCGAGTACCCGAAGAAATTTCGGCCGTAATGATTGAGAAAAGTTATTTTTCCCTCAGCGTTCAAGCTCAAAATGATGCTGTTGACTTTATCCATCAAGAATTTGCAACGGTCTGGCTCGTCTTGCTTTTGCTGCTCGCCCGCGGCCAACAAATCCTTGGCGAATGTTTGAATAGGTACCGGGGCCACAATCAAAAGCAGGGCGACCGCCAAGGCCCGGGAAATCCTCTGGGCGAACAGGCCGAAGGCCTTTCTTCTCATTCGATTTGCTCGTCTCCGAATAAACGGTACCCCATAATCCTAACCGGCCCGCGGAGTCCGAAAAAGGGCAGCCGCCCATGCCGTATCTGTATCGTGCTCAGATCTGGCGCCGTCTCCGCCGGACAGCGGCCGATGCCAGCGCGGCGAGGCCGACGCCGAGTGCTGACAGCGCAGAAGGTTCGGGCACCGGCGCGGCCATGATGTCGAGTGTGAGGTTCTGGTTCGACCCGGTTCCCCAGGTCCATTCGTAGGCGCCGGGCGTCACGCCGAGACTGTTCAGGGTCGCGTTATTCCAGGTAGCGCTGCTCGACAGGGCATTGTCGGAGACGTAGCCCTTTGTCACGTAAAGAGTACCGAACACCTCGCCGACGATGTCACCGCTGCCGCTGGTCGCAACAGTAAAGCCACCACTGCCGAAACTCGTTGGTCCAGAGAGCCCGAAGTATTGGTCGCCGGCATTTCCCGTCATAGGCGTAGGCCCGATCACCATCGTCCCGACGCTGGGGTTAATCGCAATAGTAATGTTGCTGGCGCTGCTCTCAAAAGTCAGGCCGGTCAGGTCGATCAATCCGCTCCCGCTCGCGACAACGCTGGTTCCCGCTTGCGTGAGTGTCACGATATAGCCGGCCTGCGCCGGCGGGGCGGACAGGCTCGAGCCAATCACCATCACCGCGCCGAGCGCCGCTGTGCCCGCGATCCGTGTCACGAATGTCATGTCGCTCCCCGTCAAGGGCGTGGATGCCCGACCTGTGAGTTAATCGGCACAGAACCGAGTTTTTCACCAATTCTAGGTCACGCAAAGGGGTTTGTCGGAGAGGCGGACTCGCTGCCGGGCAAGCTTGCATAGAAGGCCTCTCGCCGCCGATCCATTAGAAAATCAACCAACTCTCGGATTTCTCATGTTACGGCGACCAATCAGTCGCGCCCCTGCCAAGCCCAACAACGCGACCCGAGCAACATGCAGCTCGCCCGCTCCGGCAAGCAATCCATATCCGAGCAAGCGCCGCTCGGGTAAGATCGCGCATCGGCGCTGGTCGGCAGGGCCGACCTTTACGCAAGGCTGCTGGGGTTTGGGGATGAACTCGAAAAGGCTGACAGGGGAACGGCGCGTCATCATCGCCGGTATCGCCGGCAATGTGATGGAGTGGTACGATTTCAGCGTCTATGGCTATTTTGCCGCCAATATCGGGCGCCATTTCTTCCCGGCGCAAAATGCGGTCTCGTCACTCATCGCGGCGTTTGGCGTCTTCGCCGCGGGTTTTCTGATGCGCCCGTTGGGAAGTCTGCTCTTTGGCCATATCGGTGACAAGATGGGCCGCAAGGCGGCGCTCACGGCATCAGTGGCGCTGATGGCCATCCCGACCTTTCTGATCGGGGCTCTTCCCAGCTATCAGCAGATTGGAGTGACAGCCTCGGTGTTGCTCGTGCTGATGCGGCTGCTTCAAGGACTTTCGGTAGGCGGCGAATATACGATCTCCTCGATATTTCTTGTGGAACAATCAGTTGCTGGGCGCCGCGGGTTTTTTGGAAGTTTCGCCGAGGTTGGCGCCTGCAGCGGCGTTCTCCTGGGATCGGCCCTCAGTGCGCTGGTGACGAGCGCGCTCGACCGGGCGATGCTGGACAGCTGGGGCTGGCGCATCCCGTTTCTGATCGGGGTCACGGTCGGCATCGTCGGCCTTTACATTCGTCGACATGTGATCGAGGAGAGTGCGCCACAAAGCAGGCAGCAAAAAACTAGTTCGCCGATCCGCGAGGCCCTCACCGAATGGCGCACAATTCTCCGCCTCATCGGGCTGGGTGCCGTGGGCGCGGTCGGCTTCTACATGTCCTTTGTTTATGTAACGACTTACCTCCGGCAAATCGACCACATCGCGCAATCGACGGCGCTCGACATCAACACGATTTCGATGGCGGTGCTGTTGCTGCTGTTGGCGCCCGTCGGCGCATTATCCGATCGCTGTGGCCGGAAGCCGGTTTTACTCGTCGCGACGGGCGGCATGTTGTTGATGGCGTGGCCGCTCTTCTGGATGCTGCATCACAGCGCTGCCTTCGTGATCCTTCTCGGACAGATCGGGTTTGCTGTCCTGAGCGCATGTTTCTGGGGCACCATCCCAGCCACGATGGTCGAGTTGGTGCCCGAGCGAGTACGCTGCACCGTGCTGTCGCTCGGCTATAATACGGGCATGGCGATCCTTGGCGGGCTGACGCCGATGGTCGCCGTGTACACGATCAAGCGAAGCCAATACGACCTTTCCCCGGCCTTCCTGCTGATGGCTGCGGCTGCAGTTTCCCTTGTCGTGGTCACCGCTCTGAGAGAGACATACAAGATCTCGTTGCCGGGCATTGCTGCAGCGCAGGCTGAGGCTGCTTGAGCGCTTGCCGCCATTCATCCGCTGAAAATCAACCGGATCTGGGCGTTCTCGCCGGCGGTGCGCGCCTCCATTCGGTCCGGATAAACGCCGGTCAAAAAATCGGCCAATCCGTAAGAAAAGGACTCCTCTTCCAAAAAGAAGTGCTTTCTAACGCCGACGTTGGGCAGTGACAGCAGCGCTCCCTGGTAACGGAACGCGATCATCAGGTCGAAATCGTTATAGGTCATGGTCAACGAAGGCGCGCCGACAATGAGGTCGGCATCGGCAAGGTGCTGCATGACCTGCTCGGTCGAACCGACGGCCCGATCAATGACGTCCGAGGGGACCGCCCACGCCCTGCCGCGCGCCCGCAATAGCCTCTCGATTTCGGTAGCCGACATGTCCGAATCCTCGAATTCGAATGTTGCACTGCGGGTCGCGCCGATGCGGAAGACGAAATTGAGCAAAAAGGCCGAGAGGACTCCGACCGACATCATGCTGCCGGTAAACTGATGCAGCAGCGGCGCGCCCAACTTGAAATACGCCGGAAATATCTCCCTCGAGAGCCCCAGCAACAGCGAAACGCCGACGACATAAGTAGCTCGGCTGTCGATGCTCCGCGAGACGATGATCTGAATGCCTCCGGCGATCATGAACGAGGCGGTAAACACCATCAGTGCCCCGATCACCGGCTGCGGCATGATCAAAAACAGCGCGGTATATTTCGGGATGAAGGCGAATATGACCAGGATCGCCGCGCAGGAAAATGCGATGTAGCGGCTCGTCGCCCCGGTGGCTTTGGCGACACCAACCGGGCCGACCCCGCTATTCATGCCGATGGCGCCCAAAAGGCCGCCAATGACGCATCCGATGCCGTCAGCAACGATGCCGGTTTGAATCGATTTCAGCTCGGGCCGTTTCCAATCGAGGTCGTTGATTTTCTGACAGGTCGTGATGACCCCGACCGTCCGCAGCATCGCCGCAGTCCCCGCCATCAGGAACGCCGGGATCAGGCGAAATTGAAAATCATAGGAGAGATAATGCGGCTCCGGGACTGCGAGGATCGGCGCATCGAGAAAACTGCGCATCGAATCTGCCGGCACCAAACCCGCTGCGATGCTGGCCAGCATGCCGATGACGACGCCGAGCAGCGAACAGATCAGACGCGCGACACCGCGGCCCCAGACACTCAGCGCGCACATCGTCGCCAACGTCAGGCCGCCAACCATCAGATGATAATGGAAGGCCGGCCGGTGGACGTGCTCGACGCCGAGCAGGTCGCCAATGCCGATGATGCCCAGCTGAAGGCCGACGATCACGACGATGAGCCCGCTGATCGCCGGCGGGAATAAAGCCCGCAGCTTGCGTAACAGCCGGGCCAGGCCAATCTCCACCAGGCCGGCGAACATCGTCATCCCGAAGACGGCCGGAAGCCCGCCCGCGCCGACCGCCAACACGGTGGGACCGATATAGATCGCCGAAAATACGGGCGGCGCCAGATATCCCGAGCCGACCGGACCTTTTCTGATGCTTTGCAGCACTGTGGAGATCGCCAAAGCGATCATCCCCAAACTCAGCGCACTGAGCGTCGCCGCATCGGTCGCGCCGGCGCGCCGAAAGACAATGACGATCAGGACCAGATTGACCGACAGCAGCATCGCATGCTGCAAGCCGAGGAAGAGGAGGCGGGACCATGGCGGCCTCTCGTCCACCGCGTAAAGCAAATCTTCCGGTCGGGTCATGATAGTACAATCAAGTGTTGCAACGGACTTCTCTAAAACACTCTAGGCAGATTACTCGCTTATCGCGATAATGCAGCGGCAAACCCTGAGAATGCCACTGTGCCGGACCGTGCGTGCTGGAAGGGGCGCGCAGTCGAACTGAAGCAAATCGGGCGCGACCTCGGGGCAAGGCCCTTGGACTGGCGCTGTTTCGCTGGGCCAGAGCGGCCACGGCATCGAGAATATCAGCTGCGGTTCTGCCTCCAACAGTCGTCGCTGGCTTCAGCTTCGAACGATTGCCGAAAAGCCGTTGATGGCTTCAGCTCCGTCGGTCATCGCCATCGGCCACCCAAGTAAAACAAGCTATATGCCGGCGGTCTAACACCTTGGAAACGAGATGTTTTTGGCGGCCGATAGCCCCGGCTGGCACGGAAAACGAGCTCGTTCGAAATATC